>CANFFA010000296.1 GCA_947445425.1 Paludibacteraceae bacterium | reverse complement strand
GCAAAGAGCAAGCTGATGAAAAAGCAGTTGGCGAATACTCAAAGTTCAGGGTTATTCAAGATAGAAAATACGAAAGCGATTTTGAAAAAATGCTCAAAGAGATTGACAAGAAATGATAGTGTACGAGATATTTGCCAGTCAATTTTCACTTTATTTCAAATTGAATAGAATCTGAGCATTGGTTGCACAAAAATACGGTAAGCCATAAAAAAATGAATTTTCGTTCAATGCGATAGGAGAGGGGTAGCTAAATATAATTCCTCCACCATGGTTCTTGCCCAAGCTGTCTTGCGTAATAGTTTCAAACTCGAATTGATACTGGGCTGATTCGTAAAGCAATTAATTTTCACTCTTTGACCAAGTTCTTCCCAGCCATAGTAATTTACTAATTCCTCAAGTATCGTTTTCAAAGTTATACCATGTAAAGGATTATTTATTTGTTCACTCATATTTTTAATTTATCTTGATTTCAACTTTGATTATGATTCAATTTCCTTCAGCAACAGCTTGAGTACAAAGAAAGTATTTTTATTTCATATTTCATTGAATAGAAGCAAATGAACTGATTTAATCAACAAGTATTTCATTATTAATTCACCATTAACTGCACTCTAACCCAAGTCAACTCCAACCTTACTCCAAGAATACTCCAACTCTATAGAACTTGGGAAAATATTGGACCTACATTTATTCGTAGATGGTTTAAGTACGACTATTAATAATGTTGACAATAAGTCTAATATTTATGGGTATCATCACCTAAGTTATGGCTTATATTTACACTGTTTAATAATTCCTATAATTTATATTATGTCAAATAGAAAGCAACAGAATCACCTCATTAGGAAAAATTGTCCCCTTTTGAAGGTTATCCAGTAAAAGCTGTGCATTTGTAAGATCAAGCATAAAACAGTACTTTTGTACTAACAAAAAAAAACAAAAATAAATGAACCAAGAACCAAAATGTCCCAAGTGTGGAATGGAAAACAGCTACTACGATTCATCCATCATGCAGTATGTTTGTCCAGATTGTAGTCATGAGTTTAGCATTGAAAATGCTGATGAAGTTGTAGATAAAACTCCAAGAGATAGTAATGGCGCTGAATTATTAGATGGCGACAGTGTAACGCTAATTAAGGATTTAAAAGTAAGAGGTTCATCGCAAGTACTAAAACGTGGTACTAAAGTTAAAACAATTCGATTAACTGAAGATCACGAAGAAGTTGATTGTAAGATTGAAGGAACAGCTATGGTATTAAAAACTTGTTTTTTGAAAAAAGGGTGACCCCATGCCCCTAAAGGGGCTTAAGACCTACCTATTATATATAAAAGCCGCTCTACAATGATATGTAGAGCGGCTTCTTTTATTTAAAGTTGTGATAGTTATAAATCTACTTTTGTAACTTGCTTTTGTAGATCTAATTTTATATTAAGTTCTACAAGTTGTTCATTATCAAGAACTGATGGTGCATCCATCATCACATCGCGTCCTGAATTATTTTTTGGGAAAGCTATACAATCACGAATACTATCTAATCCAGCAAATAGTGATACCAAACGGTCTAAACCAAATGCCAATCCACCATGTGGCGGTGCTCCGTATTGGAATGCGCTCATCAAGAAACCAAATTGTGCTTCCGCTTTTTCAGGTGTAAATCCAAGGTGTTTGAACATCTCATTTTGTAAGGCACTGTCGTGTATACGAATAGAACCTCCACCCAACTCTACGCCATTTACCACCATATCGTAGGCATTGGAACGAACAGCCCCTTTATCGGTTGCCAACAAATGAATATCTTCAGGCATTGGTGAGGTAAATGGATGATGCATAGCGTAATAACGGTCTGTCTCAGCATCATATTCAAACAATGGGAAATCAATCACCCAAAGTGGTGCAAATACATTCTTGTCACGCAACCCCAACCTCGCTCCTACTTCCAAACGCAACTCACACAATGCTTTTTGAGTTTGTCTGGTTTCACCTGACATGATGAGTATTAAATCGCCAGGTTCAGCATTGAATTTTGTAGCTATAACTTTAAGGTCTTCATTAGAATAGAACTTATCTACTGAAGATTTATATTGACCTTCTGCCTCACAGCGGATATAAATAAGCCCCTTCCCTCCTATTTGTGGACGTTTGATAAAGTCTGTCAATTCATCCAACTGCTTGCGGGTGTATACGGCACATCCTTTAGCACAGATACCTGCAACATATGGAGCACTATCAAATACTACAAAGTTACGACCTGATACCTCTTCTTTCAATTCTACAAACTTCATATCAAAACGGATGTCCGGTTTGTCAGAACCATAGTATTTCATGGCATCTGCCCAGGTCATACGTGGGAAAGATTCAGCAAAATCGATGTCTTTTACAAATTTAAAAAGGTGTTTCATCATCCCTTCAAAGATTTGTAATACATCTTCTTGGTTTACAAATGACATTTCACAATCAATTTGCGTAAATTCTGGTTGTCTATCGGCACGTAAATCTTCGTCACGGAAACATTTTACGATTTGGAAATAACGGTCAAATCCGGATACCATCAACAATTGTTTGAACAACTGAGGTGATTGTGGAAGTGCGTAAAACTGTCCAGGATTCATACGAGATGGAACTACGAAATCACGTGCTCCTTCTGGTGTCGAACCGATCAATACTGGTGTTTCAACCTCCATAAAGCTCATTTGGTCTAAATAACGCCTGGTCTCAAAAGCGATCCGGTGACGCAATTCCATATTGTATCGTACTGAGTTGCGACGTAAATCTAAATATCTGTATTTCATACGAATATCATCGCCACCATCTGTATTGTCCTCTATGGTAAAGGGAGGCGTTTTGGATTCATTGAGAATGATCAATTCAGTTACCAAGATTTCAATATCCCCGGTTTCCATGTTCGCATTCTTATTGCTGCGCTCTGCGACTTCACCTGTTACTTGAATCACGAATTCACGTCCCAATTTATTAGCTACTTCGCACAATTCAGGATTAACATCCTGATTGAATACCAATTGTGTCATACCATAACGATCACGCACATCCACAAAAGTCATTCCCCCCATTTTCCGGGTTCTCTGTACCCAACCTGCCAAAGTTGGCTTCTCGCCTACATTGGCAATTCTTAACGCACCACAAGTTTGTGTTCTAAACATATTTCTTTGATTTGCAATTTGTAATTTGTAAATTCATAATATTCAAATAATAGATTGGTTATTATGAATTTAGTAAAATAGTTATTTCTTCTTTTAATTTTGGTAAATGATTGATCACAATACTCCAAATAAAATCATCAGAGACCGTGTCGTATCCATGTGCAATTCTATTTCGCGTTCCAATGATTTGTTTCGCATTGACGATGTTGAATGTAGTATCCTTTTTTAGTATTCTATTTACAGCTTCCCCAATTATTTCAAGATCCCTTTCAATTGCACGTTTCGTCTTGATATCATTTCTGTAAATCTCAAAAATCCTTTGATTTTCTTCGAAATAGCTATCAACCTCTTCTATAGATTGTAAAATATCGAACAGCCAAGTTTGTATCTCTTTATCCATAAATAAGTTGCTTCGTAGTGTCAATTTCTTGTTTTAAATATGGATTCCGAATTGCCTTTTCTTCCAACAAATCAACTTTTCTATTGAAAACATTTTCCAATGCAGTTTTCAGATTAAAATAATTATCTGCATAAATATAGACATCAAGTTCCTCAAAATCAACAATTAAATCAATATCACTTTTTTTGTTAAATTTTCGCGTAAGTACAGAGCCAAAAACAAACAAGTGCCTCACTTTGTATTGCTTACATAAAGTGGTGATTCGCTCTATGTTTTTATCTATGAGTCTCATATAGTTTAAATTAATTGGATAACAAAAGTACGAAAATTTCCTTAAATGATGCTTTGTAGAAAGTAAGTATTTTAAACTCATAAATATGTAAACTT
>CANFFA010000295.1 GCA_947445425.1 Paludibacteraceae bacterium | reverse complement strand
TACATACATTTTTAAAAGGTCTTTTTTGGTTGGTTGGAATTGTTTCTGGACTTGTCATTATTCTATTACTAGTTGGAATTGTTGCTTTATTGGTAATTGCATTATTTAATCCTACTGCTCTCTATGAATATGCACCCACTATTTTTTCCTCACAAAATACTGTTGGAATCATTCCGAATTTGTTCACGATTATCATTTCACTGATCTTGATTATTGGCTGCCCAATTTTCTTGCTCCTCTTTTTGAGTATTCGATCCATCACTGGCCGCTATAGGTATTCATACATTGCATCATGGACGGTCTTATTTATTTGGATTACATCTCTCTTTGTACTCTACACACTAGGTTTCTCAGGATTTTTGTCAAATAAACCTCACTCGCTTCCATTCAGAGTTCATTGGACTTACGATAAAACAAAAATGGTGGATGAAGTACGCATCACTGAACAATTTGACGCCATTGAACTCTATGGAAATATTGAATTGGTATTGATGAATGATCCAGTTCAAAAATTGATTGTTTCTAGTCAAGCAGATTATTTATCACACATCACAACAAAAGTCGAAGAAGGTATTTTACATATTTATACTGATGAATTTTCATTCACTAGAGATGTTAAAATTATCATTTCATCCAATACTATAAAAAGTCTTTTAGCCAAAGGGGCTTGTTCTATTAAAACGATTTCAGATTACAGCGCACCCATGTTTTCACTTCAGTTGATTGGAGCCAGTCAGGCGAACATGAATATGAAAATAGAAGGTTTATTTAGTGTAAATACGAAAGGAGCTTCACAAGCAACTTTCAAAGGCTCGAGTCAAACTTTGAAATTTAAGGCAGTTGGAGCAAGTAAAATAGATGCTTCTGATTTACAAGCACAATTTGTAAATGTTGCAGCAGTGGGGGTGAGCCAAGTGAGAGTATTTGCTTCAAAAAGCCTAAATGCTGATGCAGTGGGGGCAAGTCGCATAGAGTGTAAGGGAACTCCCAGAAAACGTGAAATCCATGCTCAAATAGGCTCTTCCGTAATTTTTAAATAGAACCATATTCTGCAAATTAGAAAAGCCCCTTCAATACAAGAACTGTATTAAAGGGGCTTTTCATTTAACGAAAGAATTTATGTATCACTTCAAAAAAGAAGTGCGTAATGTCAACGGTCGGCGGTCAACTGTATTGAGTTGTCAGTTTGTCCTTTATTTTCAATGACTGACTAAAATCATGTACCAACTTATGGTACAGTCTGTTTTTCAAATACTATCTAGTACAAATACTTCGGAAAAACCTTTCCTTCGTCCGTCGACCTATGACTAATCGCCCCATCATTTTAAGCGGATACAATTTAATTTATTTTCTAATATGATTATTTTTGAATGTTGAAACATCAATAATATCCTGGTTATCATTATCAAATGTAATTTCTACACTATCACCGATGTTTGAAATAGGGAAATCATTAGAAATTTGAGAGGAGCCTATAAATACCTTTGTACTATTTTTAAGTGTAAAATAATAGTAGGAATTACCATTTTTCACATCATTATTGATACGAGAAATGACGGAATGGACTGCAACTTTTTCAGATTTACTCTTGGCGTTAATCTTATTACCAGTAGTATTAAAAGCATTTTTGTAGGCCATCAAGGCTTCACGTAGAGTATTTCCAACACCAACGATGGTATAATCTTCTATGGCTACCATGGCATACATTTTAACCAATCCACCATTGTCTTTCAAAGTCATAACATAAGTTGGTATATTATTAATATTGTAAGGAATAGGGGAGGAGGCCGAAAATCCTTTTTCTTGTACCTTTCCTTTGGCAGAATTTTGTGCTGCAAACTCTGTAGCACCGCTTTGTTTGTACCAAATCGCCTTCTTTGTTCTTGAATTTACCAATACAAATCCAACAGTGGCCTCGTCAGCTCCTACAGATGTTAAACCGGTATACCAATAGGCATCATTGTCATCGCCATACACCAAAGAAAGTGGTTCTGTTATTTTAAGTTTATTTTCATTCGAAAAATTCCAATAGCCTTTCACATATTCGCCCCAATTATTCAATTGATTTTCAATGAAACTTGCTGGTTGAATACGATCCACCCACTTCGGTGCATCCTTAATTTCGTATTCTTTTAACTCACCCGTTTCTGCATTCACAACCACAATTCCTTGTGCCTCTTCACCTTGAAAACCGATGGTCTTCTTGTATTTTGTAACAACCCAATAAGGAAGTCCAGCATCATCAATTTCAAATGAGTAATCTGTTAAACCGACATTCCAATAACCATGTAAATACAAGTGTCTTTCCAAATTATCAAAGAAATAGGCTTCAGACTGATATTTTATAAATACCTTCTTACCAGCAACTTCCTGAACTAATTTCACATCCCGCTCGTTGGTGGCATTTACCATCACATAACCATTTGTACCTTGACTGTTTTTTTGCCATTTAAAAAATCCTGAATGCATCAATGGTGCTACCCAGTACAATCCATTGTTTACTTTCTGTATATTAAAAGTCCCCAAGGTAACTTGACTTCCCAAGGCAGATTGAGAACCCAAAACTTTGTCACCCAGAATTTCCGCTAAAGATTGATCGACCACACGAATTTTATCCAATGAAATCGGTAACATGTGATTTGATAATGCTTTTCCAGTTTCAATTTTTCCAATTAAATTGCGATAATCATTAGTCCTTAACAGTGGCCAACTTGTAATTGCAGGAATTACAGTAGCATATAAAAATAATACCCCTAGTAAAAATAATGGAATTTTAGTAGCTTTAATATTCTGAAGTTGCTGGATATCATTCGTATTACCCATCGTGTTGATGGTTTTAAAATTGGTAATCACAATCCAAAGGACTATTAAAAACATCAATAGAATTGGGAATCCCAAAAAGCCATAACTGACCACAGGCATATTTATGTACACCAATACAGCTGCAGCTATAAAAAGTAAAATTGAATTTTTAATTTTTGACATCATCAATAATTGTTAGGTTAGTTTTTTTTAGTGTATGGATTTGCAATTTATTTATAAAGAATATAAATGCAATTTCAATGCCATGAAGTATATAAAACGAAAGCAGCTAGTGATTATTGTAAGATAATCACTAGCTGCTTTTGATAGTTTAAAATTCCGATGTAAAATGGAATTTGATATTTTTAAAATCACTCTGGGCCATTTGCAAAACATAACCCGAATCGGCCAAGAATACATCACGACCTTCCTTGTCTTTGGCCATAAATTGTGCTTTTCGTTTTTTGAAATTATCAAGCTCTACTGCATCATCGCTCTCTATCCAGCAAGCTTTGTAAAGCGAAATACCATCCCAGCGACATTGCGCACCGTATTCATGTAATAAGCGATATTGAATCACCTCAAATTGAAGTTGACCAACCGTTCCAATAATTTTACGACCATTATACTGATTTACAAATAATTGGGCTACACCTTCATCCATTAATTGTGCAATACCTTTTTCCAATTGCTTGGTTTTGTGTGGATCGGCATTTTCAATGTATTTGAACATTTCTGGTGAAAAACTAGGAATACCTTTAAAGTGTAAACCTTCACCTGAAGTAAGGGTGTCACCAATTTTAAAATTTCCAGTATCAGGAAGACCAACAATATCACCAGCATAAGCTTCTTCAACGGTCTCTTTTTTCTGCGCCATAAAAGCGGTAGGACTTGAAAAGCGCATCATTTTACCATGGCGAACATGTTTGTAATTTACACCCCTTTCAAACTTACCAGAACAAATTTTCACAAATGCAATACAGCTTCTGTGGTTTGGATCCATATTGGCATGTATTTTAAAGATGAATCCAGAGAAAGCTTCTTCATAAGGATTTACTTCACGCTCTTGAGTCTGTATTGGGCGTGGGGAAGGGGCTACTTCCACAAAACAATCCAGTAATTCCTTTACTCCAAAGGTATTCAAT
>CANFFA010000294.1 GCA_947445425.1 Paludibacteraceae bacterium | reverse complement strand
TTCATATTCTTATTATACTCAATAAGCTCATATGGACAGAATAAAGAAGGAGTCGCAGCGTCCAAAAATAGTGGTACAAATACTGGTAATTCAAAATTGGTTAAGGATAGCATCGATACGAAAATGACAATCAATATTTCAGAAGTATCTGTCGTTGCTGGAAAACTACCCACTACAATTCCGATACACATCACCAGTTCCCCTACAAATATTAGCCTAAGTATAGATGGAAAACCTGTAGGTAAAACACCCTATAGTGCCGTATTGACCTTTAATCTGCACGAATTCAAACTCACAGATGGAAAGAAAATAATCCATCAGCAGATTAAAGTAAACAGAGAATTTCCCTCCACCCTTCATTTTGATCTCTATAATTGCGATGCACCTAGAACGATCAAGTCAAAACCTACTGGTGCAACTGTATATCTAAATCGAAAAGAGATGGGGGTAACTCCTCTGACAATCAAAAGTATGAATAAGACAGATACCCTTCAGTTAAAAAAGAAAGAGTATTCAAATTTCAAGAAAATTATTACTTGCAAAGACAGTGCATTAATTGTTAAACTTGAGCCTACCAATCCCTTCGACTATCGGGATTATGTTTCTCTGGGAATAGGAATGGGAGGTGGCCCCATTGTGCTGAACAAAACAGAGAGAGGACAAAATGATCAGGTAGAGTGGGGGCTAAATCTGAATTTCAAAGTCATGACGTTCATTTTCTTGAAAAATGAGTTAAACTACACTTATATTTACAACCAATCCTCCATGATCAAGCGCAATCATTTGCTGTGTATGGGCTATCCAATTCTTGAAGGTGAACTGGTATTTATGGAATATGGTCTTGGGTTTAATAATTTCAAAGGAAATAGTTTCCAATCCAATTTGTTTGGCATAGGTGTTGGTTCATATAGACATAGTGCCGGACTAAGATATGCAGCAGCAAAAAATGGTGTCGGTATCTATTCTTATGAAGGTTATATTAGGGTTGGATTGTAGATTTGAGAATTGAATTCTGAAAAATTGTCGATTATTTGTGTTCAACTATGTTATGTTCATTGTTTAATAAGTAAGGTGAAATACTTACACTTAAAATGAAAAAAACTTTATTTTTCATATTACTCTTTTTGATAGTGATGCAAGCCAAAGCAGACCTCTCTGTATTATCATTCCGTAAAATTGAGAATGATAGTACTGCACGTGTCATTGCGCCAAAAATGGGAAAGAATGGGAATCTTTGTGCCTTAATAAAAGTAATTACTCCTTTTAATGGTTTTGTTTGGAAATCAGATGATTGGAGTATTACGCCCACCTACCACAAAAATGGTGTTTTTTATATCTATATCCCCAATTCGGCAACTCGATTCACGATTTGGCACAACAAATTGGGACTGATACGAGATTACAATTATCCCATCCATATTGAAAAAGGAACGGTATACGAAATGATACTGAGTACTGAAAAATCCATCCCTAATCTTAAGACTACAGAGGAAAAAGCCTTAGAGAAACAAAGAATAACAATCACCACTGATCCTTCGGACGCAGATATTTCTCTCAATGAACAATTTGTAGGTAAGTCGCCCTACACCAAAGAATTGCCTTTAGGAAGATATAATTGGCGTGTAGGAAAGAATTATTATTTTAATGAATCAGGGTCTGCTGAATTAGTTTCAGGCAGACCCATAAAAATAGATCAAAAACTAAAACGAGGTTTTGGAACCCTCTATGTAACGAGTGCCCCAAACAAAGGGGCTTTGATAACGATGGATGGCCTTTCTACTGGTAAAAAAACACCTTGTAAATTAGATTCAGTACCCATGGGAAACCATATCATCGGCGTAAGTCTTGATATGTACGATACTTCAAAAAAAAGTGTTAATCTAGCTGCTGCAGAAAACAAACCGATTAGTTTTTACATGCATCCTAATTTTGCAGATGTGAGTTTAGTCAGTGATCCATTGGGAGATATCTATATCAATGGTGCTTTAAAAGCCAATGGGAGCTGGAAAGGACGTTTGGAGCCTGGTGAATATGTTTTTGAAGCGAAGCATGATACCGTATCGGTTGTAGAACAAAAAAAACTTGAGATGGGTGATGTGTATTCATTCACATTACGACCTACAGCAAGTACAGGAGGATTGAAAATAAGTTCTTCCCCGAATACCGCTACTGTTAAAATTGACGGTAAACAAGTTTGCCAGACACCGGTAATGCTTAAAAAGGTCTTGGTTGGAAGTTATTCTTTAGAACTATCCGTGCTAGGTTATAAAATCTACTCCGAAAGAATTACCATTACCGAAGGACAAACAACCAGCATCAATGCTAATCTCTCTAATGGCCGTTTTGTGAGTATTGCTTCCACACCAGCAGGTGCTGTGCTGAAGATAGACGGTGTTAAAGTTGGAAAAACACCTTATAATGCCATTGTCTCTTTTGGTAATCATATTCTAGAGATAGAGCAGGGGGGAGAGCAGGCTGAGAAGATGGTGATTATTCAAGAAAAAGGAGGTGAAACAGCTTTCAACATGAACTTCGAAATGACTTTTAAACGTTTTACTGAAAATGTGAACAAAATCGCTTATGACCTGCAACCTGTCAGAGGTGGTAGCTTTGAAATGGGAAGTGAGAAGGATGAAAGTGCTGAGAAGCCTTTGCATACAGTTGCAGTGAACAGTTTCTATGTGGGGAAAACTGAAGTCACACAGGCACTCTGGCAAGCAGTGATGGGTGAAAATCCAAGTGCCTTCAAAGGTCCTGAACTACCCGTTGAAAATGTAAGTTGGGAAAATGTACAGCAGTTTATTTCTAAACTCAACGAGCTGACCCATAAAAAGTATAGACTTCCCACCGAAGCTGAATGGGAATATGCAGCGGGGAGTGTGCGGGGAGCTAAACTCACTTTGGCTGCAACTACGGAAGCACACAATACCTGGTCTGGTACAACCAAAGATGCAAGTATTAATTTTTACGCTTGGCACGATGCCAATGCGAGTAAATGCACCCACCCCGTTTCAAGCAAACAGTCCAATGCCTTTGGACTCTATGATATGACTGGAAATGTTTGGGAGTGGTGTAGTGATTGGTATGGCGCTTACGAGAGTGAGGGCCAGACCAATCCAACTGGTGCTGCCACTGGCTCTTACCGTGTTTGCCGTGGTGGAAGCTGGTTCAGCTCGCCACGCATCAGTCGTGTGAGTTATCGCAACCTAATTAGTCCTAATTATCGAACGGATGAAATTGGATTTAGATTGGTGCTGGATGCGAAGTAAATTCACAAACCAATTTTCCATCCATTTTTTGAAAAATCCAAATCCAATACAAAGCGAATTCGATTTTGAACCGATCCTGTAATCTGTTGAATATTAGGTGTTACCAATAAAGGAACATATATTTCGAAAAGATTCGCTAGTCCAATCTTTAACCCTGCTTCCCCAAAGAAATGAGAGTCGTAATCTGAATTTAATTCATGGCTATTTACTAAAAAGTTGACAAATGGTTTAACTCCAAAATAGCGAAGTTTAGCTGGCAAGTCGCTTGATAATGAAACCGATATGAGCCACTTGCTATATCCTAGTTGTTCATTTATGGGTGAAACCAATACACCCTCATTCATAGTCATTTGCCTGGATAAAAAAGTGCTTGGGAAAACTCCAAAACGATCCGGATACATCCCATCAAACAAGTATAGATCACGACCACCCCGTCCACTGGGTGATAATAAGTAGTAGTTGAATACTGACTTGTTATTTAGCATAGTCCCAGTAAAAAAGCGCATATCCAAGCCCTTATTTTTACCTATATAGTCCCTGAACGAAAACCCGCATTTTTCTGAAAATTTTCAAATTACGCGATTTTGACTCAGGAAAAATGGCGCCAGATTTCCGTGAGCGAAGACAAAAAAATAAATTAATACATATATTTACAAATAAGCACAATTATTTATCTTTT
>CANFFA010000293.1 GCA_947445425.1 Paludibacteraceae bacterium | reverse complement strand
CCACTTTCTGCATCAAATAACATTAATTTAATGCTTTCGTAGTCAATTGTAAATCCTCTTGCAATGATTACAGCTTGCCAAGAGCAGTAGAGAAAGAAGACTACTCTTAAATAAGGATTACTAAATCTCCATTTTATCAGCTGGATTGCCGATGGAATAAACAATAGCAATCCAATACTTTCAAGTAGTTGGCAGAAAACATAACTTACGGTTGTAGTTGTTGTTAATGTATAGGCTGCTGAGTAGATTACAAATCCAGTCCAAAAGAAATTTAGCTCTTTATTTGTCTTTCTATATGATGATATTTTCGAAGTCAGATTAATATATGCAGTTTTGTCAGTCATGTCGTCCGTTTTATTTCTCCTTAATCAACTTCAAAAAATTGTCAACATCAAAGAAGTTCTTTTCAAGTACTTTTAGTGTTTCGTCATTTTGATTCCACCATTTACTTTCAATCAGTGCATCGATTCTTTCTTTTGAAAAACGATATTTTATTACTTTAATAGGGCAGCCTATCGCTACTGCATAAGGCGGAATATCTTTACTCACGACTGCTCCAGCACCAATTACAGCTCCATCTCCAATGGTAATTCCATCAAGAATAGTTACGTTCCATCCGATAAAAACATCATTGCCTATTTTTATTTGCTTACGCTCTACATATTTATTTTCTGTACTAAATGAAAATCCTGCTTGTTTAAAAGTCGAGAAGAATACGGGGGAAGTAGAAACACCATGTATTGGGTGTATTCCCCAACCACAGGATAGGTTTGGTCCTATTGAACAGAATTTTCCGATAGTGGTATTTGAAATTAATGCATTGAAACCAACGTAGGTACCTCTTTCTATGGTTACATTTCTTAAATAGTGATTGTTGTATATTTTTGTTTGTTTATGGATTTTACAATCAGAAATATTACTAACCAAGTTATTCCAATGCATTTTTTTATATTTGGTAGCTACTTTTAATAATCTATACGCATTTACAAATGGGTTTCTTATGTACCTTAATAGATTTATTGGTTCCATATTTTCGTAGCCTTATTGTTAATAATCTTTTTCGTCTGAATTGAGAATATTATTCCCATAAATGTAAATAGAAGTGTACTTGTTAGAATTATACCTACTAATCCAATTTTGCCTCCAAGAAAAATCGCTAGAGGAATATTGATGAGACTACTAAAAACGACTAGATATAGTTGTAGTTTTATTTTACCTATTCCGTTTAGTAGAAATACATGAATCGTTTGCCACATTGATACTATAACATAAGTTGACATTGCAATTGAAAGACTTAGTGGGACTTGAATACTATCTCCCAACCATATTTTAAAAATATAGGGAGAAAAAATTACAAGTATTGCAGTGAAAAATATCATCATTAAGCATATTTTTTTCATAGTAAACATAGTGGATCGTATCCAATCATAATCATTTTTTGCATAAGCATCTGTATAGGCACTCCACAAAGGAGTTGCTATTATGTTGAAAATCATTGTAGTAATTGAAAATAGCTTGAAGGCGACATTGTAAGTCGTAACTTCTTCCGAACCAAGTAAATGTATGATAATAATATTGTTGGTATTAAATAGTATTATTGCCGCAATTTGGATAATGAAAAATCTTATGCCAAGACTCATAAGATTCTTTGCATACCTGAATTTTATATGTTTGAAAGAGGGTGCAATGCTTTTGTATTCTGATTTATAAAGAAAAATGCTTGAAAATAAGAGTGTGATAACAGGTGTTATACTTAATACGACTCCCAAATAGATTAAATTTCCAAATGTGTTTCTAGTTAGTGAATATATCAAAACTAAGGAAGCTAGATTTGCAATAAGATCAAGTGATGATGCTTTTGCAGATGCTTGTTTCGCAATTAATACAGTTGTAATTAATTGAAATATAAATCGTAAGCAGAAGAATGCGAAAATTATTAGCGCTAAAATGCTAAGCTCACGTTCCATTTCAGGAGGTGAGTTGAGGATTTTTGACCAATTTAAATAGGAATTTATTATTGTAAAAAGTATTAATACTATTCCAATTATTATACTTAAAATAGCGTAAGTAGTACTGACATATATACGAGCTAATTCTACCTTGTTTTCAGCTAAAGCTTCTGCCAGTTTATTTCGGAGTCCATTTCCAAATCCAATATCAAAAAAACTTAACCATACAACTATTGAGCTCAACGTAAGCCAGATTCCATAATTCGTAGGTGTTACATAATTAATCGTTAAGGGTACTAGAATTAAACTAATGGCAATACTTGCTCCTTTCAGTGCAAATGAAACAATAATATTTTTTTTTGCTACAAGGCTTCTTGGATGCCCATTTGTGAGAAAAACATATATGTATTGCGCTAAAGGTATTTCCCTTATGTTATTCATAATTTGTTGAATTCTTTCGTTTTTTTATTTTTCTTTGTTTCTGCTGTATAACCATATTCTTTTTTCGTGCTATATCCATAACGATATGAATTTTTATTTGCATCTGAAGCATTAAGCATGAAATACATGTTTTTTATTTTTTTTGAGTTGTATAGTAGTGTGGCATCTTCAATGTGTTTTTTATGTGTGTAGTCAGCACGTACAATAAATAAGCTCACATCCGAAAAACGGTTAATTATGAAGCTATCAGATACTAAACTAATTGGAGAAGTATCAATGATAATAAAGTCGAATTGATTTCGTAGTTCATCTATTAATTTGTCCAAAGTAGGTTTAGATATTAGTTCATTTGGATTGGGTGGAACTGGACCTGCAGTGATGATTGATAGGTTTTGATGTATCCCAGAAGGACGTATTAGTTTCGATTTTTCCATGTTTCCGGATAGATATAAGGTTAAACCAAGTTCATTGTCAAGTCCGATATACTCTCCTAGCTTTGGTTTGCGTACATCTAATCCAATAATCAGAACTTTTTTGTTCAATAGTGCAAGACTCATCGCAAGGTTAATGGTAACAAATGTTTTTCCTTCACCTCCAATACTTGAAAGTATTGTAATTATTTTTTTTTCTGGATCGCCAAGAATGAAAAGTAAATTTGTTCGCAGAAGTCTAACCATCTCTGTAAAGGAATCTGTATTATTTTCCTTAATGATGATGTTTCCGGTTTGAAAGCTTCTTGGTATTTCTCCTAAAATGGGAACAATTGTAATTTTTTCTAATTCACTTTTATTGTCTACCTGAAAACGGAGTAAATCATGTATTTTTATCCCAAATACAGGCATGATAAATCCAAAGATGGATGAAAGTATTAAAATTATTGTTGGTTTTGGTGATGTTGGTTGACCACTACTACGTGCTTTGTCAATTATTTTGCATTTCGGTTCTATCATTGACGTTCTTAGATAATTTTCTTCTTTTTTTTGAAGTAAAAATAAGAACAGAGCTTCTTTAATATTTTGTTGACGTTTGATTTCAGTGTATTCTTTCTCTTGGCGTGGAATTGCCTTTATTCGAACAGCGTTTTGACTTTCTTTACTAACTAAATCCTTTTTTTGATTTTGAAGATTTTTTTTCTCGTTCAGCACACTCTTTTTTACATGATTAAATAATGACTCAATCTGGCTATTTAAGCTTAGCATCGCTGTGTTTGAATTTGATGCAATACGTGACAACCGATTCCTATCCAATAGAAGCTTGTTGTAATTATTGATGAGATCATTTATTCCGTCACTTTTTAATCCTGTGCTTGCAGGTAGCATTTGATTAAGATTGTCTTTCTTATTAATATAATCATGAATATCTGATATGAGCGCCAGTTGAGTCTCAACATCAAGTATTTTTTGTTCATAACTGCCAGTTTGTTGTATAAATAAATTTGCTTCAGAATGAATATCTGTTATACCTTGGTTTTGTTTGTAACTCTCAACTTTTGACTCTACATCATTAAGCTCTTTTGTAAGGGTGAAAAGTCTGTTGTCTATGAAATTTGCTGTTTTAATTGACATCATGTTTT
>CANFFA010000292.1 GCA_947445425.1 Paludibacteraceae bacterium | reverse complement strand
CCGCGTTCCATTTTTTAATTGACTAATCAAATAATACGACATTATTTATTTCTCATTACTTAGTACAAAAAGAGTAAAAATAGAACATATTAATCCGGCAAGCGGCAAAAAAGCCGCTCCACGTGGTCAAAGAATCATTGTACACCTCACGCGTAAGGCTTATTAATTTCCAAAAAGAACGATTTCAGCAGGCATATTTAAGGTGAATTATTCTATTTTAATACCCATTCAACAGATTAATCCCATGTGTTTTTCTTATCTTTGTCAGCTAAAATCATTCAACAATGGGAATTCTGCAGAAACTAAGCTATATTTTACTCGCCCTTACCCTATCAATTTCAAAACTTTTCTCGGTACCTGCCTGCCCTGACCCTATCAAATTCAGACAAGCGGATGGAAGCGAAATCACTATTAAGATAAAAGGAGATGAGTTTTTTCACTATACCACTTCTGAGGATGGTTATGTATTGGTTCCTGATAGTAGTGGCATATTAACTTATGCATATCAGGATACTAGCGGTAATTTAATTCCCTCAAAAGTAAGAGCAAACAATACTAGTAAACGATCTACAGCTGAAAGAAAATTTATTCAAGGCTTGAGACGGGACCTTAATTTAAGTAGAATCAACATGAGTCGTCGTTCCATGCGTTCTGCTACTGCCCCTAGCAACACTACTCCACAAAGAGCCTACCCCATTACCGGCACACCTAAATCACTCGTAATTCTGGTCAATTTCTCAGACCTCTCTTTCATAACGCCGAATCCACAAACGGCATTTACTAATTTATTGAATCAACATGGCTATGCAGCAAATGGTGGTACAGGATCTGCAAAAGATTATTTCAATGATAATTCCATGGGTGTTTTCAACCCACAATTTGATGTTGTGGGTCCTTTCACCCTTCCTAATCCTATGAGTTTTTATGGGAAAAATGATGCTCAAGGCCAAGATACTGATCCACAACAAATGGTAATTGATGCATGCACCTTGGCAGCTGCGAATGGTGTAGATTTTTCACAATACGACACCGACAAAAATGGAATGGTTGACAATGTATTTGTTTATTATGCGGGCTATAATGAGGCAGAATCAGGAAAAACTTTGCCCAATACTATTTGGCCACATCGTTGGAGTTTGCCGACTAAAACTACAAAATTCAACAATGTTATCGTTTATGATTATGCCTGCACCTCTGAATTAAGGTCAAATTTAGGTAGCAATATGTGTGGAATCGGTACTTTTTGTCATGAATTTGGTCATGTATTGGGTTTACCCGATTATTATGTAACCAGTGGAACTGACCACCAGACACTATCCTATTGGAACATCATGGATTCTGGACCCTATCTCAATAGTGGACGTACTCCTCCAGCATATTCTGGCTTTGATCGCTTCTTTTTAAACTGGTTGATTCCAACAGAGATTTCAAATGCTGATAATTACAGCTTAGACAATTTAACGACGAGCAACAAAGCATACATTATAACCAAAGATGGAAACCATAATTTAAATGGTGAAAACCCTACTCCAACTGAATTTTTCACTTTAGAAAATAGACAAAAAACAGGCTGGGACAGCTTCCTGCCCGGTCATGGGATGCTCATTACCCATATCTTTTACAATTCGTCGACTTGGGATGCTAATGCACCCAATAATGATTCAAATGCAATGGGTGTAGATATAGTTGAAGCAGATGGACTGGCAAGTGATGCAAACTTATCAGGAGACCCATTTCCAGGTACGAACAAGATCACAAATTTAAATTTACTACTCAGAGGAGGTAGCTCCATTGGAAAACCATTGTCAGCCATTCAAGAAAATGCTGGTATGATTTCATTTAAATTAAAAGGGGGGATTATGACCATAGTTCCACCTGTAGCTCTACCCATCTCAACAACTGACACGACTACAAAAAGTTATCAATTTATCGCCAATTGGAATCAAGTACCCACTGCAACAGGCTATTATTTAACAGTATACAATATTTCAAATTCAGCTTCAACCTTAACACAAGGATTTGACAAAGGCCTAACACCTCCTACAAATTGGACAATTTCAACACAAAGTTCGAACAACAGTGCGAGTTATTGTGGAGTAAAAACGCCAGCCATTCAATTCTCAAATAATAATGAATTTATTCAAACCGAAAAATTCATTCTTCCTGCGAACAAACTGTCTTTCTTTGTTCGCTCATTATTGGGTAGTGGAAACTTGTTGATAGAGGGTGAAAATAATGTAGGTGTTTGGGAACAAATAGATAATTTATTAATTACAAACAGCGTAAACATCATTAAGACTTACACTTTGGCTCAAACGAAAGGATATAATTGTTTAAGATTTACCTTCAAAAAAGTGGCTGGATCAATTACCTTTGATGACCTCACACTGAGTTTTGATAGAACACTAAATTATGACTTGAATGACAAATGGACAACATCTACTTCGGATACTGTGTTAAACCTGATTCCCAATACAGAATATAACTTTAAAGTTAAAGCCAGTGACAAAAGTTTATTAAATGGCTATGAGAATATTACAGATTTTTCAAACACAATCTCTGTTACAACACTACCATATCCAAACAACAATACTCTAGTGTCTAGGGTGGATGCAAATGGGAATATCTGGGTAATTCTACCTGCAACAGATTCACATTTAGCGAACTCTACTTTACAAGTTTACAATTTGATGGGACAATGTGTAAAAACGATTGCTCCAAATGGAAATCCATACTCCATTAATGACTTACCAAAGGATCAAATTTACATTCTAAGGGTAAATGGCATGGTGGCAAAAATCAAACTTTAATTAAATAAACGAAGCTTATTCGTAAGTTAAAATCTCACGAATATTTAAGCTGAATAAACTTTCCGTTGGGATAAAAAACACCAACGGAAAGTTTTTTTGTCTGAATTTGAGTAATTCAATTCACTTATCATTAATCACTTATCACTAAAAAACTATATTCATGTTATCAGTTGATGCTCTATCCGTTGAATTTGGCGGACAAATGCTTTTTCAAGATGTTTCTTTTGTTATCAATGAAAAAGACCGTATTGCCTTGATGGGTAAAAATGGTGCAGGAAAATCTACCTTGCTTAAAATTTTGGCAGGTGAACGTGAACCTTCCAAAGGGACTGTTTCCTATCCTAAAGAATTGGTAGTAGCGTACTTACCCCAACATCTATTGTTGGAAGATGACAAAACCGTTTTTGAGGAGACTGCCATGGCCTTTTCTGCCATCACGGATATGGAGAAGAAAATTGAGGAGTTGAATGAGCAATTATCGACTCGCACTGACTATGAAACAGATAGTTACATGCAGTTAATCGAGGAGGTTTCTTCACTCAGTGAGCAATTTTACAGCATAGAAGAGATTAACTACGATGCCGATATCGAGAAAACCTTGCTGGGACTTGGATTTTCTCGTGAGGATTTTACTCGCAAAACAGCAGATTTCAGTGGCGGATGGAGAATGCGCATTGAGTTAGCAAAAATTCTACTGCGCCGTCCAGACGTTATCCTTTTGGATGAGCCGACCAATCACCTCGACATAGACTCCATACAATGGCTGGAGGACTTCTTGATCAATTCAGCAAAGGCAGTAGTCGTTATTTCGCACGATAGGGCCTTTGTAGACAATATAACTACTCGGACCATAGAAGTAACCATGGGTAGGATTTATGACTATAAAGCCAAGTATTCTCACTATTTAGAGCTTCGTAAAGAACGTCGTGAACAACAACAAAAGCACTACGACGAACAGCAAAAAATGATTGCTGAAAACATGGAGTTCATTGAACGATTTAAAGGAACTTATTCTAAAACAAATCAGGTACAGTCACGTGTAAAGATGTTGGAGAAACTCCCAATACTTGAAGTAGATGAAGAGGATTCTTCAGCCCTACGCCTCAAATTCCCCCCTTCTCCTCGTTCTGGTAATTATCCTGTTATAGCTGAGGGTATTGGGAAAGTGTACGGAGAAAAGCGTATCTTTGGATCAGCCAATTTCACGATT
>CANFFA010000291.1 GCA_947445425.1 Paludibacteraceae bacterium | reverse complement strand
TTTATTTGATGCTTTAGAATTTGAAACTAGAATTATTTTGGAAGGTGACATCATTATACAAGTAGCCTTGTTTGATGAAAGCAAATTTAAGCATAAATCAGTAATTTTCCAAAATTATTTTTTTTAGTTGAAAATTTCGTTAGAATAAAAAATTAATACTATTTTCAGTGTCGATTGCTATTGAGTGTAGAAATGCGTTTGTTTGTATTGCTTTGTATATCAAATTTATATGTGCTGTTTTTATTTTGTGATTTGTAATATATAGAGTCTAAAACTGGTCTGCAAGGTGCTGAATTTAAGCAGTAGCTCCGTTTTAGATACCCATCTATCCCCTTTGATTTCATAATTTGACCCTATATAATATTGCCAAGGTTGTTATCTTTGTGAAGTTGAAGATTATTAAAGTAAAACAACAAAAACAAGAAAATGTATGCACACTAAATTTACTATGAAAATGAAAAACAGATTAATCACTATTCGGGGAATGATGCTGATTATGATTCAGTTGCTAATTTGTTTATGTCTGTCGGCCAAAGAGCCCGTGAGTACTCAAGCTGAAGCTACACAGGAGCATAAGGTTATTACCGGTACTGTTAAGGATGCCTCTGGTATGCCTGTTATTGGTGCTACAGTTACTATTAAAGGTGGAAAGTCGGCTACCATTACAGATTTCAATGGTAATTACTCGATTAAAGTTTTAGGAAATACTCAGAAATTGACTTTCTCTTATATGGGGATGAAAACCACAACAGTGGATACAGAAGGTAAATCAACTTTGACCGTTACGCTCGAAGAATTAGAAGTAAGTCTTCATGAAGTTGTGGCTGTTGGTTATGGTACATTGAAAAAATCGGATATGTCAGGTGCTGTGGAATCTATCAAATTAGGTAATGCGAATGACGGTGACAATACTTCTATGGATCAATATTTACAAGGTCGTAGCGCAGGGGTAAATATAACCATGAGTAGTGGAGCACCGGGTGCAACTTCCAACATGTTAATTCGAGGGGGTAGTTCTATTAGCGGTTCCAATCAACCTTTATATATAGTAGATGGATTTCCTTTGGACATGCCCGACGGAGGGGGTGCTGAAGGTTCAAACCGATCAACGACGATTAATCCATTGGCCTCTTTAAATCCCAATAATATTGAATCGGTGGAAATTTAAAAGATGCTTCTGCTACCGCAATTTATGGTTCGCGAGGTGCCAATGGGGTAGTTCTGATTAAAACCAAAGAAGGTAAGAAAGGATCAAAAATATCGTATTCGGTAAAAATGGATCTCTCGCAAGTTGCAAAAAAAATCCCAATGTTAAATACCCATGATTTTCTGTCTTACCAAAATGAGGCAACTTTCAATACTTCAGGTAATTATTTATATCCCAAACCTGGACAGTTGGATTCGGTGGCCGCTTTGCAACCCAACGTGAACTGGCAAGATCTGATTTTTAGGAATAGTTATTCACAGGACCATCAAGTAACCATCTCGGGTGCAGATGACAAGACAAATTATTCAATAGCCGGAAATTATATGGATAAACAAGGTATTATCCTTAATTCTTCTTTTAATAGGTATAGTTTGAATGGTAGTATTAATCGAATCATTAACTCGATGTTAAATGTAGGGATGAAGATGAGCTATTCTAATATTAATAGTAATATGGCCAAGCAGTCTTACGCAGCTGGTCAGGCAGGTGGTTCGGTAATCTTGGGAGCTTTATTTTTTAGACCCTTAAAAAATGCCTATAATACTGATGGCTCGTTAACCACTGATGTGGCTGATAATCCGATGTATGTGGCTATGAATGTGAAAGATAATTTGAATTCAATTGCATTGCGTTCACAAACTTTCGCAGAGCTTTCATTTTCAAAGTATTTAAAGTTTAAAACAACTTTTGGAGTAAATGACAATTATCTCATTCGTCAATCTTACGAGGGGATTGGAACCTATGTTGGTGCACTCAACAATGGCTATGCACAACGTAATGACAACCGGTTGTATACATTGAATACTGAGCAATTGTTGAGTTATAATCGAGATTTCAATAAAGACAATCGGCTAAGTGCTGTATTAGGATATACTTATCAAAAGACACTAACACAAAACATGTCGGTAGCTGCAAAGAATTTTGTTAATGAGACGCTAATTTATTATAATTTCCAAAATGCAAGTGCTCAAGACAAAACGGTTACACAAACCTATAATAGTCTACTTCAATCCTATTTGGGACGTTTAAATTACACCCTATTGAATAGATATATTTTTACCGTTTCAGGTCGTGCAGATGGAACGAGCCGCTTGGCACACAAATGGGCCTATTTTCCTTCTGGTGCTTTTGCATGGCGTGTAAATGATGAACCATTTTTTTTGAATTTCAAAGAAAATATCTCCAATCTTAAACTAAGAGTGAGTTATGGACAGACTGGAAATCAATCGATTGCACCGCTTCAAACATTGACCGGATTTTCTAATAATTATTATCCAATCGGTGGTGTTTTAACTACCGGAGTAAAGAGTTCTAATTTAGGAAATAACGATTTGAAGTGGGAAACAACTAGTCAGTATAATACCGGAGTTGACTTTGGTGTTTTTAATAATAGACTTCGATTTACAGCAGACCTGTTCTACAAAAGAACTACTGACTTACTTCTTAATATGAGAATTCCTTCAACTTCTGGGTATACTACTTATTGGACCAATGGTGGAGAGGTTGAGAACAAAGGATTTGAATTGTCTCTTGCCGGAGAAGTGATTGCTCAAAAAAAAATTACCTGGACCCTTAGTGCCAATATCTCAAGCTATGCCAATAAACTTTTGTCTTTAAGCAATGGGCTTACCGCTATTTATGGTCAGAATTGGCTAGGTACTGGTGGTTATACCCTGGCTCAACCGACCAGTGTAGCGATGGTGGGATCGGCTATAGGCTCATTTATCGGTTATAAAACAGATGGAGTTTACCAAAATCAGGCACAAATAGATAATTATTTACATACCAATGCTGACGGAAGTACTACAAAAATTGACCCGAATGCTAAACCAGGATTTTACAAATTGGTGGATTCAAATGGTGATGGAAAAATAGATGCTAACGACAGGGTCATTTTAGGTTCACCAATTCCAAAGTTTATTTTTGGTATAAACAGTAACTTTACGTATATAAATTTTGATTTCAATTTTCTCTGGAGTGGAAGTATCGGCAATCAGATGGTCAATCTAAATCGCTATGTAATAGATGGACTCTCCTCAACTACTAGTACCAATATTTCACAGTCTGCTTGGGATAATCGTTGGCGCGGTGAAGGTAGTACTAATGACTACCAACTTCCTTACGCTGGTGCCGTCATGTTTAGAGGTCTTGTTCTTGATAAATTAGTTGAAGATGCCTCCTATATTCGGTTGAAAAATTTAACCGTTGCTTATAGAATTCCAGTGGCAAAGTCTTTTGGAATGAGTATGTGTAAGGTCTTTGCCAGTGTTACTAATTTGATTACCATTACTAAATACAGTGGTTTAGATCCAGAAGCAAGTGCCTCCACTTCTGCTCTTTCAGGCGGGATTGATTTAGGAGTTTTTCCTCAACCACGAACCTATTCTGCGGGTGCAACGATTGAATTTTAAATACTTAAATTGAAATAATATGAAAACAAAGATATTTTTATTTTTACTGGTAATGGTTTCACTTCAGGCCTGTGATTTAACTGAGGTTCCTTTAGATAGATATTCATCTACAACATTCTACAAATCGGAGTCTGATGCTAAATCGGCTCTTACAGGTGTTTATGCTGATTTGTTGCAATTTGGATTTTATAAATCGTCCTATTTTCCTATGCTCGAAGCCTCCAGTGACGCCTTGTTTTGCTTTGATGGGGCTGAAAGTTATATTCTGTTTGGTCAGAAAAAATATAATTCAGATACTCCATTCATAAAATTTGTCTGGTACATGATGTATATGACTATTCAGGATGCCAATTTGGTAATTGCCAATGTACCCAACATTAACTTTGATCAGAATTCTAAAAACCGAATAT
>CANFFA010000290.1 GCA_947445425.1 Paludibacteraceae bacterium | reverse complement strand
TTAAGGTTGTTAAAGCGGGATTTTGTTCTGCCATTTTGCGGTAGCGCTCTTCTGGAGAACTTGCTTTAGTCGTTTCTGATTCTTCCATTATTTTTAGTGACATCTGTATCCCTGAATTCTGAAGTTTGGTCCGTATGAATTCTAATATGTTTAACTGTAGTTTTTTAAGCTCTCGCTCTTGCATGATATTGCTTACAGTAACTTCAAACTCAGTAGCGGACAAAAGGACAGGCTTAGAATTTAGTATGAGGCTCAGCATGCGCCCTTGTTCTGGAATGGTTTCACCAAATTGTTGCCAAGCTTTTTCTAGATCAGAAAGGTTAAAGGGTTGATTATCGTTGGGAATTGTGCTAGTTCTAATTTCTTGACTGACTGTTTTTAGTGCTGAAGTCTCTTGAATGGTTGTTATTGAGATACTTCCTGGTCGTTGGCGCAATGTTGCAGGAGTGTTAACTACTGCTTTTTCAGAACTTACGGAGCTCTCGGCTGATTTAATTTGCTCAGTTAATTTTGGAGCTTCTGTAGTAGTTGGCGCGGTTTCCACAGTAATTTTTTGCAAGGGAGCCAGTACTAATTTACCGTTATTGATTTTTTTTTTTCATCCGTCAGTTGACACAGACGAATGATGGCTAATTCTACAAGTAATCGTTTGTTTTTACTGAGACGATAATCTAAATCGCATTGATTACTGATGCTTAAAGCCTGAAAAATAAAATCAACAGCACAAAGTTGTGCTTGTGTTTTGTATCTTTCCCCAATACTAGCACCAACTTCAAGCAAACTTACCGTAAGTGGGTCTTTACTCACCAATACATCACGGAAGTGGGAGCTTAATCCAGTTATAAAATGATGTGGGTCAAATCCTTTTTCAAGAATTTCATTGAAAATTAACAAAGCTAGGCTCACTTCTCCTTTTAAGAAATGTTCAACCAACTTGAAATAGTATTCGTAATCCAGCACATTTAAATTGTCAATTACCCCTTGGTAGTCAATGTTGTTTCCACAGAAGCTCACCAGTTGGTCAAAAATAGACAAGGCATCCCGCATTCCACCATCACTTTTTTGTGCAATGACATTAAGTCCGTTTACATCTACTACAACCCCTTCATTTTTAGCCACATATTGTAAATGTGCAACGGTATCGGCTACAGTAATGCGGTTGAAATCGTAAATTTGGCAACGAGAAAGTATCGTTGGAATAATTTTATGCTTTTCGGTAGTCGCCAATATAAAAAGCGCATGCGAAGGTGGCTCTTCTAATGTTTTTAGAAAGGCATTGAAAGCCCCAGAGGATAGCATGTGTACCTCATCAATAATATAAACGCTATATTTTCCAATTTGTGGTGGGATACGAACTTGGTCTATTAATGAGCGGATATCATCCACTCCATTGTTGGACGCAGCATCAAGTTCGTGGATATTATAGGAACGTTGCTCATTGAATGAAACACAGGATTCACATTTATTACAAGCTTCAAATTCTGTTGTTAAGCTTTGGCAGTTGATGGTTTTTGCAAATATTCTAGCGCAAGTTGTTTTGCCCACACCGCGTGGACCACAGAATAAATAGGCATGTGCTAAATGATTGCTTTTAATAGCATTTTTTAATGTAATCGTTAGAGCAGATTGACCCACCACTGAGTTAAAGGTAGATGGACGGTATTTACGTGCAGAAACAATGAAGTTATCCATATTGTAATTCTTTCTTCTTTTGGCTGCAAATATACTGAAAAATTAGCGTAACCAAAATCAAAAAAAATAGAATTGTCGAAAAAGAGATTCGTAAAAAATGCTTACCTTTGTGTCGGATTTTAGGTGCGGCGTATACTCCTTTTAGTCGAGTGAATTATATTCTACTGCACCGTTGTTCGATTTTAATAGGAACATCTTTATTGAATTTCCTTTTCGACATGTCTAAAAATTTTATTAAACTGATTTCAGATGAAAATTAAGAAGACATTCAATTTTAGAATGAGAGAGATTAATTATCGTAATCTTGTAATCAATAAGTACTTCATCACCTTTGTGTTGTTTTTTATATATGTTGTTTTTTTTGACGAACATAATTTAATTGAACGTTGGAAAAGTGCAAAGAAAATTCAACAAATGGAGGAGGAAGTAGAGTTTTATAAGGCTGAAATAAAGGCTACTAAACAGAAAACGAATGAGCTACAGTCGGATGATGAAAATTTAGAAAAGTTTGCCAGAGAGCAATACCGAATGAAAAAAGATAATGAGGATTTATTTATTATTAAAGAATAATGAAAAAAAATAAGAGAAACCTTACGTTTTACATAGTTGCAAGTGTGCTTATTGTATTTGGCGCTATAGGGCAAATACTAGAAATTAAATTTTCACATATAATGTTTTTAGTAGGTGCATTGATTATCGTTGTATTGAAATTTCTTTCAATGGAAACCAAAACTTCTTTCAATAAACGGCAACAGCGTTTAGACCGTATCGGTTTTATGTCGAGTTTATTGTTAGTCTTGGCTGCTTTTTGCATGTTTACCGATTCTAATTTATGGGTTGTAGCCTTGTTGATTTACTCTATTCTTAGCTTTTTCTTGTCATTTAGAGGGTAATTGTTTCAGAAGTATAAGTTTTAGGCCATAAGACTCATCCATTTGAACCAATTAGAGAAGTAAATAGGATGATTATTACCTCCTTCATATGGAAATAAAAAAAAGACGCAAATTAATTTGCGTCTTTTTTATTTTAAGCCTGTGACTGTTATTTTTTCTTAGAAAATCTTTCGTTTAGTAATTTAGAAATTTCTTTGGTAATGTTGTAACCTTTAGCAGCGTAAAGTATATTATCGCTTGAAGTATTACTAATAATCATCTCATATTTACTGTTTTTATTGTACTCTTTCATGAACTTATTAATTGTATCTCTCAATTCTTCGCTCATTTTCTGTTGTTCTTGTCCTAATTGTTGGCTTAGTTTGGCATCTAACTGTTGTAGCTCTTGTTGCTTCTTTTGTAGTCTAATCTGCTCTTGTTCTGCTCTTTCTCTACTTAGAAATGCATTGTTTTCAAGTTTCTTTTGAAATTCAGCCATTTCTTTTTGCAGTAAGCTAGCTTTTGTACTTACTATAGAGCGTGAGCTTTCTTGTTTTTTAACCAATGAAACATTGGCTTCTTTTGCAAATTGGTAGTTTAAAAGGAGAGAATCAATATTTACGTAAGCTATTGGTAGTTTGCCTTTGGTTAGGGTTTCAGTGCCGCTTTTTACTATTATTTGCGGAGTTGAAGTGTTGGGTTTTTGATTTAGAACCAGTACAAATAGAATTACAATAGCAATTGCCATAATGGCATTTATCAGTAATGATGCATTTTTTCTCATTGGGTCTATTTCAATTTATAAGTGTTTGTAATTGATTTCGTTATGGTTCTAAGGAATGCAATAACAAATTTAAGTAACTGCTTGCTTAGAATTTGTAGATGCAAAATGCGAATTGATGCTTTTAAAATGAACCACAAAGGTAGTTTTTTTCAATACAACTGTATTAAAGGATATCGTTTTTTAGCAAAATGAATGTTTCATTGTTAAATTTAAACGTATTAAACGAGAAAAAATTGCACGGGTTTTGTTTTGTTTCAAAAACTGATGCTATCTACAAATTTGAATTACTTATAATTCACTACTCATCAATGAAAACTACTTTGCTGATTGCTACATTTTTTTTACCTTTGCAGACTATAATAGAAAATTAAAATAAGAATTACAATATGTTTGAATCGTTAAGTGAAAGGTTAGAGCGCTCGTTTAAAATTTTGAAAGGTGAAGGTAGAATCACCGAAATAAATGTTGCCGAAACATTAAAGGATGTACGGAAAGCTTTGTTGGATGCCGATGTGAACTTTAAAATTGCCAAAACTTTTACCGAAACGGTAAAGGAAAAAGCGATGGGTCAAAATGTACTGACATCGCTGAAGCCAAATCAGTTGATGGTTAAGATCGTACATGATGAGCTTGCCGACTTAATGGGTGGTTCAAGTGTTGACCTAAATTTAAAAGGTTCTCCTACTGTAATTTTAATGTCAGGATTACAGGGTTCTGGTAAGACTACATTT
>CANFFA010000289.1 GCA_947445425.1 Paludibacteraceae bacterium | reverse complement strand
GCACTTGCAATCGAAACGACACGCTAGATTTATTGAATTTAGCATAAGGTCAAAAATAAGTCTTCAATGACATTGCAATCAAGGACAAAGAATAAAGACAAAAGCTGTATTGCACTTGGTCTTTATTCTTTGTTCTTTTGTCTAAACACACCATTTCAAACTTTTCTATTTAAATTTACAATGAGTTTTAGGCTTGACAAACTCCAAGATTCACTTTTTTTCTGAAATATATTATTTTTACATTATTCATTTTTCATTCAATACATTATGTCAAGTTCTAACTTTGTAGATTACGTAAAAATATATTGTCGTTCGGGCAAGGGTGGACCTGGTTCTAAACATTTGTATCGCGACAAACTTACCATGAAAGGTGGACCTGACGGTGGCGATGGTGGTCGCGGTGGTCATATTATTTTACGAGGGAGTAAGAATCATTGGACTTTGATCCACCTTAAATATGCCCGACACATTCATGCAGGTGATGGTGAAAGTGGTAGTCGTAGTCGTAGTTTTGGAAAAGAAGGTGAAGATAAAATCATTGAAGTACCTTGTGGTACTGTTGTTTACGATGCTGAAACAGGTGAATACATCTGTGATATAACAGAAGATGGTCAAGAACGTGTACTTTTTGCAGGTGGACGTGGTGGACAAGGTAACTGGCATTTTAGAACTTCAACCAATCAAACCCCACGTTTTGCACAACCAGGTGAGGATTCAATTGAAAAGGCTGTCGTTTTACAACTCAAAGTTTTGGCTGATGTTGGTCTGGTAGGATTTCCAAATGCTGGTAAGTCAACCTTATTATCTGTCGTTTCTGCAGCGAAACCTGAAATTGCCAATTATCCATTTACAACTTTGGTTCCCAATTTAGGAATTGTAGCTTATCGCAATAATAAATCTTTTGTGATGGCGGATATTCCTGGAATTATTGAAGGTGCCGCTGAGGGACGTGGTCTTGGACTTCGTTTTTTACGCCATATTGAAAGGAACTCTATTTTGTTATTTATGATTGCTGCAGATTGTGACGACATAAAAAAAGAATACAATATCCTGCTCAATGAACTTCAACAATACAATCCGGAATTAGTAGACAAACAGCGTATTTTAGCAATTACAAAATGTGATATGCTAGATGAGGAGCTTACCTTTGAAATAAAAAAAGAAATTCCAGAAGGCATACAAACCGTCTTCATCTCATCCATTAGTGGTCTGGGAATCATGGAATTAAAGGATCTTATTTGGACAGAAATAAACAAAGAATCTAATAAAGTTGTGGAATTGGCGCATCGTCCAATGAAAATTGCTTATCGTGAGGAAGAAATAATTGAGGAAGAAGAAGAGGAAGAGGAAGAAGAGGATGATTTGAGCAAATACAAAGGAATTGGCTGGGACGAATTATAATTTCCAACTCTTTTGTGGTTGATTCCATTTACTTTGCACCACATCTTTTCAAACAAATATGTCAATCATTACATATAAATTACTAGATCAATTTACTGAAATTGCCCACTTTTGCACCACCCGACAAGGGGGTGTAAGTGTGGGCAATTATGCTTCATTTAATCTAAGTCCTTATACTGGGGATGATTTAGCTCATGTCGCTGAAAATCAACAGCGACTAAATGAACTTATTGGGATTCAAACTCTAAGAATGGCTGTTCCATATCAAACCCATGGAACAGAACTTCGTGAGATTAATAATTCATACTTTCAATTATCAAATGAAGAAAAAGAAAGCTACCTACATGGAGTAGATGGAGTATTTACACAACTTACACAGGTTTGCGTAGCTGTTACTACTGCAGACTGTGTACCCTTACTATTTTTTGATCCAATAAAAAAGGTAATTGGTGCAGTTCATGCAGGCTGGAGAGGAACTTGTGCAGGTATCACAAAAAAAATGATACTTACTTTAGTTGAATATTATGGTAGTAATCCGCTTGATATTTGTGTAACGATAGGACCTTCCATATCAAGTAGGGTTTACGAAGTGGGTGAAGAAGTTATTACTCAATTTTCAAATGCTGGATTTGACATCAAAGAGATTGTTGCTCAACGTAATAATCGTTTCTATCTTGACTTGTGGAAAGCAAATTCTTCATTACTCAAAAGCCTGGGTATTAAAGATGAACATATTGAGATTTCGGGAATCTGTACTTTTACAGAATATGAGAACTACTTCTCAGCTAGACGTTTAGGAATCAAGTCTGGACGATTGTTAAGCGGAATTGTTTTGCGTTGATGAGTAAATTCTATTTTTAAAAAGGATATCCAATGGCAATATTAAAAACTAGATTTTCCATTCTCCAGCTAGCGTTAGCAAAGTCAATTTGTTGGGCAACCCATCTATTATTTTCAGGAAGCCATGGTTTTCTGATAGGTGTTGCTGAATCAAATCGCATGATGAAGAAAGATAAGTCAATTCTGATCCCCACTCCCACCCCCATTGCTAATTCATTGTGGAAATTAGCGATTGAAAATGGATTTCCCAATTTATCGATTTTTGAGGGGAGCATCCAAATATTTCCAGCATCGTAAAAAATGGCTCCTTTAAACATTCGCGTGATGTCGAAACGGTATTCGGCATTCATTTCTAATTTCACATCCCCTCCTAATTGTAAGATTCCCAGATTGTTTTGATCTTGAAAGTAAATGCCTGGTCCTACTGAATTTATTTGAAAGGCACGAATACTATTGGGTCCCCCACTGAAAAATTGTTTGATATAGGGTAATGTCATCGAATTTCCATAGGGTTTTGCGATACCCATATATAACCTACCCGCTAATTTGCTTTTTTCGTTCAATTTATAGTGAAGTCCTGGAAGAGCTGTTTTTATACCTAGTCAAATTAGAGTTTAATTTTTCTTTTCTGATTTACATTTCTGAACTTTACTCATTACCCCGTATTTCATCAAAAAAAGGTGTTTTTCTCTCTTCAACACACTTGGCAGCATAGAGGTAGAGTGCAGCACTCCATGTTTGCCAATCTTGCCCCATGGTCTTCCCATCTTGTGCTTTTATCCATTCGTTAAAACCGAATTCTAGGTGATCAGATTTCGACATTTTAATAAAATGTGTCAAAATGGCTAGTTTTTCTTCTGCCAATTTAAATCTCTTTGCCGCCACCAATGCGGCCACATAGAAACCACAAACAAAAGGCCAAATCCCTCCATTGTGATAATCCCCTGGATTGTTAAACATAGTATAGCGTTCGTTCCATTCAGAATCATTTGTTTTGACTGTTGGAAAGAAATTAGGTGGTAAGTCAACTACCAATTCTCCATTTTGCCGCATAGCAGCACACTCCTCTTCTATCCAAGAGATCATTTCATTGGCACGGCTTGGTGAAGCAATTCCCGAAAGAATTGCGAGGCTATTTCCGAGTAAATCAAATCTTTCACTACTCAGTATTTTATAGGACCAGAAGGCATAATAGGGTTTGTGTTTTACGACAAGTCCTTCATGAACGTGTTTATGTATTACTCCTCCTGTAATGGTGAATTTACTCATTTCCTGTTTAAGAAGTTCGGCCCGACTGTTGTTACCCATCAATTTTAAATAACTATAAACAAGTGTGTTTACATATAGCCCGTAACCTAATACCCATTGTTCATCACGCCAATCGCTTGAGGGTTGTTGGGCAACTAGAATGCGATCGGTTGGACTTTGATATTCCATCCACATCAAAGCTTTATTTACAGCATCAGCTAAGTAATCATTTTCACCCGTTAGCTTTCTAAAAATTGCAACACCCAATAAAAATAGTGGTGTTGTATCACTAGCACCTCTATCTTCCTTATCATGTACCAATGAGCTAATGTGACCTTTTTCAGTTTGATTCTCGGCAATTGTATTCAAGACTTTACGAATACTCTCCAACAGTATAATACTCCCTGAAACGGCAACCCCTAATATTGAAATCATTAAGTCACGAGTATAGGGTTCAGGATAACCCCATCCAGCAGTGCGCGGCAAACCTTGATAAGGTCCATGAGCATTGTGTATTAATACTTCTAAAGCAGCCAGTTTTGCTTTTTCTATTTCGTTCCAGTCGATAGTTTCCATGATTTTAATAGCTTGAGGATATGGAGATTGAAAAATAGAG
>CANFFA010000288.1 GCA_947445425.1 Paludibacteraceae bacterium | reverse complement strand
TTTGAGCCTGAACAGCAAAGGAAACAAGAGAAATTGACGCAACAATTGAAAATATTATTTTTCTCATTACAAAGTGGTTTTAAATAATGATTGACAATTTACAAGTGCAAATTGTCAATCATAGATGAATTATAATTGGATGTCAATTATTTAGGTTGTTTGCCGATATACGCCAAAATACCACCATCAACATAAAGGATATGTCCGTTTACAAAGTCAGAAGCTTCAGATGCCAAGAAAATAGCAGGGCCTTCTAAATCTTTTGGAGTTCCCCAACGAGCAGCTGGCGTACGACCAATGATAAAGGTGTTGAATGGATGACCATCTTCACGCAAAGGTTCTGTTTGTGGAGTAGCGATATAACCAGGTCCTAGGCCATTTACTTGAATGTTGAATTCAGCCCATTCGCAAGCTAAATTTTTGGTCAACATTTTCAAACCACCTTTTGCTGCAGCATAAGCAGAAACAGTCTCACGACCCAATTCGCTCATCATAGAACAGATGTTGATGATTTTACCACCACCTTTAGCAATCATGCCTGGGGCAACTGCTTTGGATACGATGAATGGACCATTTAAATCGATGTCAATTACTTGACGGAAATCAGCAGCGCTCATTTCGATGGCTGGGATGCGTTTGATGATTCCGGCATTGTTAACCAAGATATCAATAACACCAACTTCTGCTGTGATTTTTGTAACCATTGCATTTACACCTGCTTCGTCAGTTACGTCACACAAATAACCGTGTGCGGTGATACCATCAGCTTTGTAATTTTCAATTGCTTTGTCAAGAGATTCTTGAGATCTGTCGTTAAAAACAATCGTTGCTCCGGCGGCTGCATAAGCTTGTGCCAAACCATAACCGATACCGTAAGATGCCCCTGTAATAAGGGCGATTTTTCCTTTTAAACTAAATTGGCTCATTTTATTATTGTTTTAATTCTAATGTTTAGTGACTAAATATTAGTGTGTTGTATTTTCTTTGTTAAAGTAGTAAAGTCAGAATTAGAATATTATCTTAATTCTGTGTGCTTGTAAAAATTTTGATCGCTATAATCAAGATTTTCACCAGCCATACCCCATATAAAAGTATAGTTGCTGGTGGCTGCTGCTGAGTGAATAGACCATTCTGGAGAAATAACAGCTTGATCTCCCTTCATCCAGAGGTGGCGGGTTTCGGTTGGCTCGCCCATAAAGTGACAAACAGCTTGTCCTTCAGGAACTTCAAAGTAGAAATAAGCTTCCATACGTCTGCTGTGTGTATGCGCTGGCATGGTGTTCCAAACGCTACCAGGAGCTAATTCGGTCATACCCATTTGCAATTGACAAGTTTCTAATACTTGACATACCAACATTTTGTTGATATTTCGGTGATTAGATCCTTCTAATGAACCCATTTCAGCAACAACTGCATCAGCTTTGGTGATTTTTTTGTCTGGGTAGGTTTTGTGTGCTGGAGCTGAATTAAAGTAGAATTTAGCTGGGTGCGAAGAATCCGTACTCTCAAATGTAACGACTCTATTTCCAGCGCCAATGTACAAAGCTTCTTTATATCCAAGTTCGTAAACCAAGCCATCTACTGTTACTTTTCCAAGACCAAGCCCTACATTGAATACTCCTAATTCTCTACGACTAAGAAAGAAGTCAGATTTCAATGGGTCAATGGTTTCAAGTGGCAATACTTCATTGATTGGTAATGCACCACCCACTACTAGTCTGTCGTACAGAGTATAAACCATATTCACTTCATTGTTCGTGAAAATTGTTTCAACTAAATGTTCTTTACGCAATCTTGCCGTGTCGTAATTTTTTGCATCTTCAGGATGTGATGCATACCGAATCTCATAATTAGTTTTCATTTTCTTCTCTGATATTTATTATTGCTATTCTATTTATTTTACTCTGTAATTGGTTGACCAAAATTGGTTGACCAAAAGTAGTATAATTATTCATACTATTGCAATAAAAAAAGCATGTTATAAAACATGCTTTTGAAGAAATGAAAATTTGATATTTATTTTGTCTGCAATCTGTAATTGTGTGTTATATGGTTATATATGCTTGTTTTCTAAATTATTAATTATGAACTGTTAATTATTTATTTTTCTTCCCCTATGTACAATTGTTGATTGATGAAGCCAGCCTCGCTAGATTTCTGTTCAAATCTAGGTTGTGATTGAATCCCATTGATGTTGGTGTAATTTGATATTTCATTGCTGAGTTTGGATCCGTGCCGATGAATTAAGGCGATAAAATAATTAGATAAATCATAGCCTAGTAGATCGTAGCGAGGAGCGTTCAATACTGCTTCACGGTGAAATGAATTGTTGAATTTCTTGTTAAAGGTCACTAATTCAACAGAATCTGGAGTTGAAATAAAGGGTGAAATCGTTATTTTGTATGGTAATTTAATGGCTTGATTTTTCCAATTGTATTGTTCAAATAAAACTACTTCATTGTCGACAATACTCGACTTTAGTTGTGATAAATATGAATTGACATAAGCGAATTTATCAGTGTTGAAAACTACAAAATTCTTTTTCCCCTTCACAAAAGCAGTTTTGAAATTATCTTTTTTGGATGCGTTGAGTGGGATAATTGTAAAAGTCTTGTGTTGTTTGGTAAGTTCTTTTTGTAGGGCATTCGAAAAATGTTGTCCACCATCCGTTGCTAGTATACCTGGTATTTGAGCAAATATAACATTCATATTGGTCAATTTATCATTCACCAGTTTGTTGATTGTTTTTAATTCGGCATCTATTCCAGGGTTAAATTGCAGTAAGTAAGGATTTTTCTCTAAGTTTGGAACTTTTGATGAGAACGGTATTAAGGTGTTTATTTTGTGTTCTTTAGCAAATTCAGAGACCAAAGGTATGTGAGTGCTAAAGGCAGGGCCGATGATTAAATCAACTGTTTTAAGTTCTGAATGACCCAGTATTTCTTTAATTTTTTCTTCTGAATTTCCGGTGTCAAAAGTAAATACTTCCAATGAAATTCCCTTCTGTTTAGCTTCTTGAAGTGCCAATAATGCACCTGAATAAAAATCAATAAACCGTTCTTTTGTTTTATCTTCTTTCTCCAAGTCAAGCATAAAAGGTAAAAGGAAGGCAATGCGTATGGTTTTGTTGTTTTCCGGTGCAGCAACATTTATGGCTTCATCTTCGCTTTTCTTATTCGAAATAATTGATTCTACTTGTAAATCAGAGTTACTATTTTTATTTTCTATTGCCAATCTTATCTCAGAAGTTTGAATTTTTAATTCTGAACCAACTACTAAATTACCTGCAGCCAGAGGATTTAATTCTATAATCTCTACAACACTTACTTTGTATAGTTTACTAATTGAATATAAGGTTTCTTTGGGTTCAACTTTATGTAAAGCCAAATGTTTAGGTCTGTTTTCTGTGCTGTTAGTTGCTGGAGATGACTGTTTTGCAAGGGATGAAGCTGCTTGTTTATGGCTAGATTCTTCTTTTTTTATTGGAATTTTTAAAATATCACCTTCATTTAATCCATTGTTCAATTGAGGATTATAGAGTGTTATCTCTTCTTGACTGATATTATATTTGTGACTAATGGCAAAAAGGGTCTGTTTCTTTTCAACTTTATGTTGAATGAATTCTATATCTTTTGTTTTTGTCGCAATTGTTTTTTGTTTGCTATCCACTTTTGTTTGGACAGGAATATTCAATTGTTGACCTGCGCGAATGCCTGATTCAACAGAAGGATTTGCTTTGGTAATTTCAGCTTGAGAAACCCCAAATTTGCGACTAATTGCATACAAGCCTTCACTTGTACCTACTGTATAAGTATAGTATTCTATACCTCCGATTTTTTTTATTGGGCAATTGGGAATTTGACTTTCCACTGAAAAGGAGAGAAGGAATAATCCAGTAAGAAGCGCGCTAAAGCAGAAATTTTTCATTATAAATGCTGTTACTAATTGATTTCTAGTTACAAATGCAAAAGTACGAAAACTAATTCATAATTTATAATTCATAATTCATAATTATATAAAGTGCTGTTAATGATATGTTTGTTGAATTGTTATTTTTGTGAACTTGAATGAAAATTATGAATGTTTTTTATAAATTACTTTGCTTTTTGGCTATTGACAAGAAT
>CANFFA010000287.1 GCA_947445425.1 Paludibacteraceae bacterium | reverse complement strand
TGATTACATTAATTTGATTTCGTTTGAGATAATCAGAAATCAATGTATTTTCAGCTTCCACTTGATTTGCATACGTTACCGTATCAGTGCAAGAGGATAGAGCTAAAGAGAATAAAATAAGTGAAGCAATACAAATATAGAAAGTTTTCATTGTGTAGAATTGAAGTTCAAACATTTAGTAAATAAATGCATCAGTTGACTGAAACTGAAGCAACAAAAAAAGCTATTCGAATAACTTCACTTCATAAATGAGAGAAGTATAAGGGGGGATTAATTTCCCATTCCCCTTCATTCCATACGCCAAGTACCAAGGAATTACAAAAGTGGCACTTTCGCCTTTGTGCATGAGCTTCAAAGCTTCTTCCAAGCCTTGCACCAATTCCTTTTTACCCAATGATACTTGTTTGATTTCACTCTTGAGCAATTTACCATCTAACAAAGACATTTTACAATCAAATCGAAATGCCTCCTTGTCTTTTAAATTTGCATTTTGAGTATTTTGTTCTATGACAAACCAAAAGCCCAATTCGTTCTTTGTGAATTTCTGATCTGACTTTTCAACATATTGCAACAGAAGACTGTCCTCTTTCAAAGTCAATTTCTGATTCATTTCGAGCAATTGTGCAATACTTTTATCTGTCATCCTCCCTTTATTGGACGGAAGTTGAGGTTTGCTCTTTGAGCAGGAGACCAAAAGGACGAGTGATAATAAAGCTAAAACAGTTCGAAAATTCAGCATTTAGGTGATTTTTAATGGGGAAATTACTCCTAACGAATATTGGCAATACTAATAATATCAGAAAAGACACCAGCAGCTGTTACGCTTGCCCCTGCCCCATAACCTTTTATCATCATTGGGAATTCATTATAACGTTCGGTAGTGATCAAGATAATATTATTACTTCCTTGCAAATCATAAAACGGATGCGTACTGTCTACTTCTTGTAAACCCACATCGCATTTTCCATTTTGCATGGTTGCCACAAAACGCCAACGTTTACCTTGTGCTGCCAGAGCAACTCTTTTTTGCTCAAATTCAGCATCCATTTCAGAAATCGTTTTCCAGAAATCATCCAAACTTCCAGCAAAGTATTTATCGGGAATGAATAAGTTTTTAACCACATCTTCCTGTTCTATTCTGTATCCAGCTTCACGTGCTAGAATTACCAATTTGCGAATTACATCCTTACCACTCAAATCAATACGAGGATCTGGCTCTGCAAAACGAGCTTCTTTGGCCATCAAAATAGCCTTGCTCAAAGGAATTTCACTGCTGATGGTATTGAAAATAAAATTAAGTGTCCCCGAAAGTACAGCTTGCATTTTCTCAATTTTATCACCACTGTGTGTCAAGTTATTGATGGTATTGATAATCGGTAAACCGGCACCTACATTGGTTTCAAAAAGATATTTAACCCCTCTACGACGAGCAGTTTCCTTTAAATTTTGGTAAGTCTCGTACTCAGAAGAAGCCGCAACTTTATTGGCAGCAACCACAGAAACATTGTTTTGAATCAGTGTTTGGTACAAACTTGCAATTTGAGCACTTGCAGTACAATCAACAAAAACTGAATTAAAGATATTCATCTCTAAAATTTCATTGCTAATCAACTCAGGAGTAGCCTGAACGCCATTTTTAGCGATTGCTTCGGTATAATTCTCTAAATCTATACCATCGCGTTCGAACAACATTTTATTTTCAGAGGCAATTCCAACCACATTTAATTTCAAATGATTATTGGCCAACAATTTAGGTTGTTGCATTTTAATCTGCTCCAACAAACTTCCACCCACTGTACCTACGCCCACTACAAAAAGGTTGAGCACTTGATAATCAGACAAGAAGAATGAATCATGAATCACATTTAATGCCTTACGCAAAGAACTTCTATTGGTTACAAAAGAGATATTAGTTTCAGATGCACCTTGCGCACAAGCTACTACATTGATACCATTTTGACCCAATGTACCAAACAGTTTACCAGCAATACCAGGGGTACGCTTCATATTATCACCCACAATGGCCACAGTAGCCAAATCATCCTCAGCAAAAATATCATTGATTTCTCCTGCTGTAATTTCATACGCAAACTCTTTACGCAAAGCTTTAACAGCCAAAGCACTATCAGCATTGCGAACACCTATCGAAGTGGTATTTTCAGATGAAGCTTGAGAAACAAGGAAAACGCTAATGCCATTTTTTGCAAGAATGCGGAAGATACGGTAGTTCACGCCGATAACCCCCACCATGCCAAGACCTTGAACGGTAATTAGAGAAGTATCATTGATAGACGAAATCCCTTTGATGGCTTTGGATGCTTCCCCCGTTTTTTCACGAGAAATGAAGGTACCTTCAGCCTCAGGATTGAAAGTATTTTTAATTTTAACGGGGATATTTTGATGGAAAACAGGGAAAATGGTCGGAGGATAAATTACTTTGGCACCAAAATTACAAAGCTCCATGGCCTCGATAAAGCTTAGTTTATCAATGACATAAGCATTGTCGATGATGCGTGGATCGGCAGTCATAAAACCATCTACATCCGTCCAAATCTCCAATAGATCGGCATGAAGTGCAGCAGCTAAAATTGCAGCAGTATAGTCAGAACCGCCACGGCCTAAATTGGTAATAAAGTTGGTCGATCTATCGGTAGAGATAAAACCACCGCAGACGCTAATTTGAGGAAGGGTTGAAAATTTTTCACGAATCAAAGCATTGGTCTTCTCAAAATCAACAATGTGCTTTTCGAATTGATTCTCCGTTTTGACGAATTGCTTAGAGTCAAAATGGACTGCATTTTGAATCGCTTGTGTAACAATGATAGAAGAAATACCCTCACCGTAGCTGACAATGGTATCAATTATTTTAGTAGAAATATCTTTAATAAGGAAAATTCCCCTAAAGATATTCGATAAATCAGTAAATTGGGTCAGTACTAAATTCAATACCTCGGCCTTTTTATCCGGAGCAATGACGCCATCAATGACCTCTTTGTGCCTATTGAGCATCAATTCATATTCAGTCAAGTAGGTTTCATCCCCTTGAGCAGCAAGATTTGACACTTTATATAATAGATCGGTAATGCCCGACAGTGCAGAAACGACAACAATAACAGGCTCTTTTTGCGCCTCTACAATACTTTTAACACTCAGAATGCCTTTGACAGAACCTACGGATGTTCCACCGAATTTTAATACCTTCATCCTTATCTATACTGTTTAATGATTCAATTTATTTTGGATTGCAAAATTAGCTAATTTTCGGCAAATAAACGGTGCTTTTCCCTTTTTTAGTGGAAAGTGTTGCATCTTTAGGAAAAATAAAGTACTTTTGCAGTCGAATTGAAGAACATCAATTCTGGGTCTGGTAGCTCAGCTGGATAGAGCAACGCCCTTCTAAGGCGAAGGTCAAGGGTTCGAATCCCTTCTGGATCACTTTTCAATACGCTAAAATTCTATTTATTAGAGTTTTAGCGTTTTTCATTTTATAGCTTGCACAACGCTTGCACAACCGACTTCTATTTTAGCGTTTTAATTTTATCTCTTCAACCCGCAGGCGTCCCGCAAATGACAATTTTAAAAAACCATTTCTGAATTTAGTGACTTGATACACATCCTAAGAAAATTCAAGAACGAAAAAAGCCCTTCCACTTCCCCCCAAACATTAAGAAACAAGCTATTCTTAAAAAAAAAACAATCTCAAACTCCCCGACACACAAACTAAAAACACCTTAATGTAAGATTTTGCGAATTAAGTAAAGCGGCTTGTCCATAAATGATATTCAAAAAAAGTTGGTTTTAACAACTCAATACAAATATATCATTTTGGCACCAATACAGATAATAAACCTACATATTGACAATCAAAACAGCCTTCAATTTAGGTTAAAACCATTTTAACATAGTTAGACCATCGTCAGTGTGTCATCGGACCATCATCGGTGTATCGCCAGAGATGAGATAAATTCTATTTTTTCACAAAAACGGGAGCATTTAAATCAAAATGATATATTATTGGTTTGATTATCGATTAGTTAAGCCTGAAGGGCTTTAAGGTGAATAGCCGCGAGTGAAACTCGTGGACGTACATGTAAAATATGATCAACCCTAAAAGGGTTGAAGGT
>CANFFA010000286.1 GCA_947445425.1 Paludibacteraceae bacterium | reverse complement strand
CAAACCAATTAACTGGAACATCTATACCTAATTTATCAGAAATAGTCTTAATTTGCTCATAATAAGCGGTTACAACAGATTGATTAATTTGGCTTACTGACTCTTTACCTGAATTGTCCACATAGAGTGAAAAGTCAATTTTACCACGCTCCAGCCTTTGAGAAAGCTCATTTCTGATTTCTATGTCCTTTTCGCGATAGAGTCCTGAAATACGGGTAGAAACATCCAATTGTTTGCTATTAAGCGATTTAATCTCTACTACAATTTTTTTGTTACCATATTCGCAAGTGGCTTTTCCAAAACCAGTCATTGATTGTACCATGAATGTAAATTTTATATTTTAATAAGCAGAGGCTTATGAATGAATCATTTTATAACTTATATCTTACAAAAGTACTATATTTATTTCAAAGTATGGAGATACGCTTAGAATTGGAGAGTCGTTCCTAAAAATTTATATGGTACTATAATCTCAATTAAGAGGAGGATTGAAAAGCACAATTTTTTAACTACCTTTGCAATGAATAGTAGGTCGGCTTGTCGCTCTTTTTTTGAAAGGGAGGAAAGTCCGGGCAACGCAGAGCTCCATATTTCTTAACGGGAAGCTGTTTGTGAGGGCAGAGTAAGGTAACAGAAAATAACCGCTTCGCTTCGGCGTAGTAAGGGTGAAAAGGTGAGGTAAGAGCTTACCGGGTTGGGTGGCAACATTCAATGCCGTACCACTTATGGGTTGCAAGATCAAGTAAACCGACGCAGTAGGGTTGCTCGCCCGATGTCGGAGGGTAGATTGCTAGAGGCATAAGGTGACTTATGTTCGAGATAAATGACAAGCACTTTGTGCAAACAAGGTACAGAACCCGGCTTATAGGCCTACTATTTTTTTTTACCAACAATCATGTTAAAATAAAAATCCCCTCTGATCGCTAAATTTCGGTCAGAGGGGTGTCTATTTCTACTGCAAAACAGGAAGGATTCAACGAAAAAAATATACTTCAACAATTCTACACAATCAATATCACAAAATCATGAAGACGGTAACAAATTTCAAAAAAGTTGGGAAATTTATTAATACTGATATTTGGAAAATTACAGAATCAGAATTATCAAAATCTCGTCGTAGATCCTATCGTTTCATCAAAACATTAATTTTGACAGCTAGGGGTTTTATTTCACACGATTTACCCGTTAGAGCTTCAGCCCTCACCTACTCCATTTTATTTGCCATCATCCCCCTTTTTGCACTAATTATAGCGATTGCCAAAGGTTTTGGCATGGAAAAGTTAATCGAAAAATCACTAGAAGGTACTTTTATTGGAGAAGCTGACTTAACGCCTACTGTTATGGGCTTTGTTCAACGATATTTAGAGTCAACGCAGCATGGGCTCTTTATTGGAATTGGATTGGTAATTTTACTTAGCTCAGTAATGAACTTTTTCATGCAGGTGGAAAGAGCTTTTAACAGCATCTGGCAGGTTAAAAAATCACGTGCTATTATTCGTCAATTTACAACTTATTTTTCGTCGGTTTTGCTCGTACCAATCTTTATTGTGCTTTCAGGAGGTATTTCATTTTACTTCAACACCATACTTGATCAGTCCTTCATATATGATGTTTTAAGCCCATTTATAAGATTTGGAGTTATGCTTACACCCTATCTGGTTAATTCGATTATTTTCACCATCATCTACATTGTCATTCCCAACACTAAAGTTTTACCAAAAAACGCCTTGATTGCTGGTATAATTGCTGGAACTTCTTTTCAGGCTTTTCAATCCTTGTATATACATGGGCAGATTTATTTGACTAGCTTTAACGTTGTATATGGTAGTTTCGCTGCATTCCCTTTACTCCTACTCTGGCTACAAATTTCATGTACTATTATTTTATTAGGAGCTGAAATATCTTATGCGTCACAAAACCTACAAGATTTTGAATATGAAGTTGATAACAAGAAAATTAGCCGAAGATATAAAAATTTCCTTACGCTTTACATCAGCTATATAGTAGTCAAACAATTTGAAAAACTAGCCCCTTCCTTAACTGCAGAAGAGATTGCTAATGCAAATAAATTACCCGTTAAAATAGTAAAAGAGGTATTATTTGAGTTGGTTGATGCTTCAGTGCTCGTTGCAGTACATAGTAATAACTTTGAAACCAGAACTTATCTTCCAGCAATTGATATCCAACAACTGACCGTAAATTTATTGATTAGCAAACTAGACATGAATGGAACAGAGCAATTCTTAACGAATAAAAATGATGCTTTGGATGCATTCTGGAAAAAAACTATGGAGATGAAGAAACGATCAGAGGAACCCAATGAACATGTTCTCGTTAAAGATCTATAGTAAAAAAGGGTCTACTGAAAAATAATTTTTCAGTAGACCCTTTTTTTTGAATCAAATTCATTGTCAAAAACAATAGGTCGATCAAGCAAAAGTTTAATAACGTTTCTTGTGCTTACTTCCAGTAAGTGATTCCGGAGAACCACTCCAAGAACATCCAAGACAAAAAAGAAGCGTCAAGTCAAAACCAATTAGCGACTCGTGGGCATGAATTGGAATAATTTCAAGCTGTTCCGTAACTGTCACCACCACAGATTCACCAAGCTCATTTTTCACACAAAAGCGATGAATTTTACACTGAGGACAAAGTAAATCTTTCATTATTAAAATTTAAGGGAATAAAATTATGCTTTAGAAATAAAGCTTCAGTAGATTGAATTAAGCCATTTACAGCTATTTTATCATTTTCTCCACCTCTACCTCTATCTTAGCAGCTGCTACTTTACTCACTTCAGAAATTTTATCATTTTCAAAACGAATAATACGTCCTGGGAATTTTTCCAACCAAGATAGATTATGGGTAGCCATAATTACGGTCGTACCAGAATGTCTGATATTATAAAGGAGTTCCACTAATTCTTTTCCAGTTTCAGGATCTAAATTTCCGGTAGGCTCATCCGCTAAAATCATTTCTGGTGAATTTAACAAAGCCCTTGCAATCACAACACGCTGTTGCTCACCGCCAGACAATTGAAAAGGCATTTTGGTCCCTTTTGATTTCATACCGACTTGCGTCAACACATCCTCTATCTGTTCATCAATGGCAGCCTAATCTTTCCATCCAGTGGCACGCAATACAACCTCTAAATTTGAATTAACGGATCTATCGGTAAGCAGTTGAAAATCTTGAAAAACGATTCCGATTTTTCTACGTAAAAATGGGATTTCATTTTGCTTGATGGTACGTAAATCATAATTTAGGACACCGGCCACACCTGAATGAATAGGCACTTCACGGTAAATAGATTTCAAAAATGAACTCTTACCACTACCCACTTTACCCAATAAATAAACAAATTCGCCAGAATGGACCTCGAGTTGAACATCTTTCAACACCAAAGATTCCTGTTGATAGATGTCAACATCTACATATTTTACTAATAATTTCTTTTTCATCTGTAAATAATGTGCTAATTAAATAATATGCCAATGTGCCAATTTCAGGCTCCATCAATTATTTATGTCTTTTCTTCAATTCTCGTGCCAAATCATCCAAAGAATATCCTTTTGAAGTAAGCAAAACGATAAGGTGATACAACATATCAGAAGCCTCATAAAGGAAACCTTCCTCTGTTCCATTACAAGCCTCTATAACAGTCTCAACCGCTTCTTCACCAACTTTCTGAGCCATTCTATTCACCCCTTTTTTAAACAAAGAGGTTGTATAGGATCCTTCTGGCATCTCTTGAAAGCGAACCTTGATAAAATCTTGCAAGTATTTTAAGAAAGTTATGTCTGCTTCATTTTTTTCATTCCAGCAAGTATCAGTTCCAGTATGACATACAGGTCCAACAGGATGAACCTTTATCAACAAGGTATCATGATCACAATCAACAGCAATCGACACTACGTTTAAAAAATTACCACTTTCTTCACCTTTGGTCCACAAACGATTTTTAGTGCGGCTAAAAAAAGTAACCTGTCCACTCTCTTCTGTTTTGGTTAAAGCTTCTTGATTCATATACCCCATCATCAACACTTTGGAAGTAAATTCATCTTGTATAATGGCAGGAACTAATCCATCCACTTTTTGAAAATCTATTGTCATTTTAGTTTGATTTTGCATTTTTATTTTCAAT
>CANFFA010000285.1 GCA_947445425.1 Paludibacteraceae bacterium | reverse complement strand
TTAAATTCAATTAATCGTCTATTAATCAAACATATAAAAGCAAAATCGTCTAAAAATCGTCTAAAAATTGTCTAGTTTTCAGCTAATAAATATATTCTAGATTTTGATACTATCAACTGGTCTTTTACCATTTCGTGAAGTAGGTTTCTTACATAATTACTTTTTTGGTCTTCGTCCAAAGTGTTGGATAGTTTATTCCAAAGCAATTCCTTAATTTCGTTTTTGGAGGTGCCTGTTCTATGCTGTAATTTATTCGGAGTTATCCCTTATCCAAGACAACCCAATGACCATCTTTATCTGGTCCAATTCGACTAATTGTGCCGTTTAGTTTCAATTTTGCCACTTGTTTTTCAATGGCTCTAGTTGATTTTTCTAGCCTATCTGCCATCTCTGGGATAGTAATATTACGATTCTCAGCAATCATCTCTATGATTTTCACCGAACTTTTCACCGAACTTTTCACCGAACTTTTCACCGAACCTTTTTTTACAGAAACTCCCGAGCGCACCAACTTGACGACAAACATCCCTTCAGTATTGTAAGTGGGCTTTGGCAAGCCGGCTGCTTTCATCAAATCGTTCATTCGATTGATGCCGGAACCAACCTTTTCTACCAACTGCATCCTTAGAAACAACCCAAATACCAGTGGATTACGTGAGAAGCTCCGCGTACCGAATTCGGCTTGAGTAATGGTATTCACCAAACCACCTGGATTGGAAATTTCTACTCTGTCATCGAAAAGTTCAACCAATATGATGGCACCTTTATCGTAATAATCACGGTGCGAAAGTGCATTGATGATGGCTTCTTTGAATACTGTTTCGGGGATCTCCCATATCTCTTTTCGTGGACCAGAACCTTGTCCTTCAATATCATACGCCACATCGAGTTTGGAGTGCAGCCAATCCAAAGATTGCATATATTGTGCATATAGATTACCACCATAAGGCTTGTCGTCTTTTATAAATCGTTTGTCTACACCTCGGTAGGCTACGCAACGAATCATAGCAGTATCAATAATCTTGTTAGGCTCTTTCCCGAAAAACAAGACTCCACCATTTTTAAATTGTGAACTGTCGTTCAGTAATTTCAGATTCTTGAAAATCTGCTCGTCGGATACGGCAGCACTAATCTTTGATTCTATCTTGAAAAGTTGCAGAAAATCATTGTCTAGCATTGTTTCCGGCTTAAATTCGGGACAAGACTTTTCATCGAAGAATATTTTATCGGCTTGTTGAAAAAAATCACGCATTTGTTCGGCAGTAGTGAGCTTTTGAGTGTTAGGACCTTGCCGTACATAAATAGCACCAGAAAGCACATAAGGTTTATTGACCCCTGAACTGACTTCAATAACGCCAATACTCTTACATATTCCGGAGCATACCCACCCACTTTTGAGTAACAACCTTTCAGTTTCAAACTGAAAGTTGCCCATCCAAAACCACGTTTTTCAGGTCCGTTTGCCTATAAAATAGGCCCCAAACAGGATGAAAAGACTACAAACTGAAACAAAACCACTCAAATTCCGGAGCATACCCGTTCACGGGTACCTTTTTCCGGAGCATGCCCGTTCACCCCATTTTGGGTGGCCGAAAAACATCCCTTTTCCGGAGCATGTCCGTTCACTTTCGGAAATTAGCAGCTTTGTTATCAGCACTTTCCGGAGCATACCCGTTCACGGATTGGCACTTTTCATTTTCCGGAGCATATCCGTTCACCCGAACATTCACTCGTACCTTTGCAACTTTAAAATCACCCAACTCAGCAAAGGTAATATGGCAGGAAAATCAGCAAGTATGAGTAGAATAAAACAAGTTCTCCAATTAAGCGAGAACGGAGTCTCGAACCGTCAAATAGCCAAGGATTTGGATATAAACAAAGAGACGGTCAATAACTATGTTCGGTTCTTTGGGAATGATCCATTGTCGCTCAAAGAGGTGTTGAAAATGGAAGACCCAGAGCTGGAAGCACGCTTCAGAGCCGGTAATCCTGCATATACCGATTACCGGCATCAAACGTTTCTGGATGAGTTGCCCCACTTTAAAACCTCGTTGGGTCATAAACATGTAACCCGTTTTCTGGTGTGGCAGGAGTACATCGCCAAGCATCCGGATGGTTATCGTAAGTCTCAGTTTTTCCATCACTTAAAACAACAATTAGCGGCTGCTACGCCTACTACAGTGTTGAGTGGCACGTATGTTCCAGGTGAAAAATTATATGTCGATTTTGCAGGCGATACATTGGAATATGTAAATACCGAAACAGGAGAAATGATTAAAGTACAGGTGTTTGTAGCCTGTTTACCTTACACGGACTATGCCTTTGCGCTGTGTATTCCCTCACAAAGGGTGGAAGATTTTCTATATGCCATTTCCAAATGCATGGAAGCCATGGGAGGCGTACCCAAGATTTTGGTGACCGACAACCTTAAGTCGGCTGTCATAAAGGCGGATAGGTACGAGCCAACGTTGAATAAAGCATTAGAGGATATGGGTAATCATTACCGTTTTGTAACCATCCCTTGTCGCCCTTATTCTCCTACACACAAGGGAATGGTAGAAAATCAAGTAAAAATCATTTACAGGCGGGTTTATGCCCGCCTTCGCAATACGACCTTTTATTCATTGGAGGATCTAAATCAGGCGGTATCGCAGAAAATACTTGAACACAATCAGACACGGATGCAACAGCGTCCTTATAGCCGTGAAGAACAATTCTTTGCCGTCGAAAAGGAGACACTCTCCCCTTTGCCCGAACAGCCTTACGAAATGAAACTTACATGCGATTTACAGGTTCGCAACGACGGATTCGTTTATCTGGCACGTGACAAACATTATTACTCGGTTCCATTTGTCCACATTGGAAAACGCAGTCATGTTATTTATACCCGCACATTGGTCAAAATCTTCGTAAACAATGAATTAGTGGCCACACATGAGCGCCGATTAGGTTATGGGCATACACATAAAAAAGAACACCTGGCATCCAATTCTAACGCCATTTTGAGCCGTTCCCCCGAGTATTATCAAGAGAAGGCGGATAAGCAGAGCGCTGTGTTTAAACAACTTGTCTCGGATATATTTCTGGATTTGGAACAACGTCAGATTCCTCCCGAGTTCAAATACAAAACCTGTGATTTTATGCTCTCAATGGCCAAGAAAACGCCAATAGCCGATTTTGAACAAGCCTGCCAGATTGCCATCAAAAACAGATCCTACTCGGGCAAGTTTTTACAAAATGTGATTAGCAATATCAATGCGGTTAAATCACAAAGCGAAAACGAGCAACGGAATAATCCACAGCCAACTAATCATGAGAATATGCGAGGAAGCTCCTATTATGAATAACCATTAAAACAAAAATTACATGCAAGAAATTGAAAAATCGCTTCACAAGCTGAAGCTTCCGGGGATGGCAGACTGCTGGACCTCCCTTTGTGAGACACGCAGAGCCGACAAGCTCTCACTCCGTGATGGGCTGCAACTTCTGTTGCAAACCGAACAGGACACCCGAAAAACAAACCGTATTGCAAGACTGCTCAAAGAGGCTGCATTCCCATATCCAGCTTCGTTTGAGGAGCTGGATTATGATACTGCTAGAGGTGTTGATGCAACAACAGTGGCGCAGTTGGGCAGCTGTGAATTTGTTCGTAATGGACAAACCATCGTGATCAACGGACCTACCGGAACAGGCAAAACCTATTTAGCTGTTGCACTGGGCAATAGGGCATGCCGGCTCGGATTTAATGTCGTGTTCTTCACCATGCAAAAATTATTGGATAGAATCAAACTTGAACGACTGCAAGGACAGGAAATACGATTTATGGAAAAACTATCCCGTGTCGACATGTTAATCATCGATGATTTTGGCATGAAAGTATTGGAAGGGCAACAACAAAACGACTTTGAGCAAATCGTAGATGACAGATACCGGAAAAAGGCGTTAGTGATATCAAGTCAATTGCCTGTCAATGATTGGTATGCAGTTATTGGAAATGAACTGATTGCCGAAGCCTGTTTGGACAGAATCGTTCATAAATCGATACGTTTCCAATTAAAAGGAGAAAGTCTAAGAAAAAAGTATTAATTTCACATCTGCCTAATCGTTTTTGAACAAAAAGTGAACGGATATCACCGGAAAACGTGAACGGGTATCACCGGAATATGTA
>CANFFA010000284.1 GCA_947445425.1 Paludibacteraceae bacterium | reverse complement strand
TTGACTAAACATTTAAACTCAATATTATGGCTATTATTAAACCTTTTAAAGGTATTCGTCCCCCACAAAATCTTGTTGAAAAAGTGGCCTCACGCCCTTATGATGTGTTAAATTCAGAAGAAGCCCGTGCTGAAGCCGAAGGAAATGAACTTTCACTTTATCACATCATTAAACCTGAAATTGATTTTGAAATAGGTACTGACGAACATTTAGATAAGGTCTATAATAAAGCAGCTGAGAACTTTGCAAAATTCCGTAAAGAAGCATGGTTGGTTCAAGATGAAGTTGAAAAATATTATGTTTATGCGCAAACCATGAACGGGAAAACTCAATATGGTTTGGTAGTTTGTGCGCACGTTGATGATTATATGAATGAAAACATCAAAAAGCATGAATTAACGCGTAGAGACAAAGAAGAGGATAGAATGAAACATGTTCGCGTGAACAATGCAAATATTGAACCTGTTTTCTTTGCATATCCTCATCAAGATGCATTAGATGCAATCGTGGCTGAAGCAATTAAAGGAACACCAGTTTATGACTTTGTGGCTGAAGGTGATGGTTTTGGACATCACTTTTGGTTGATTGAGGATGATAAAACCATTGCTAAAATAACAGAACTGTTTGCTGCAATACCTTCATTGTATATTGCTGATGGTCATCACCGTAGTGCAGCTGCTGCATTAGTAGGGATGGAGAAACGTCAACAAAATCCAAATCACAATGGTACTGAAGAGTATAATTACTTTATGGCGGTTTGCTTTCCGGACAATCAGCTGAATATCATTGATTACAATCGTGTGGTAAAAGATTTGAATAATCTTTCGGATGAAGAATTTTTGGCCAAGCTTTCAGTCAATTTTGATGTTAAGAAAAATGGAGCTGAAATCTACAAACCAAATAGTCTTCATAATTTTGCAATCTACCTTTCCGGTAATTGGTATTCTCTTACTGCAAAAGAAGGAACTTATAATGACAATGATCCAATTGGAATATTAGATGTTACCATCTCTTCAAACTTAATTTTGGACGAAGTCTTGGGAATTAAAGATCTACGAAGCGATAAACGTATTGACTTCGTAGGAGGAATTCGTGGTTTGGGCGAATTAAGTGCAAGGGTTGACAGTGGTGAAATGCGTGTCGCATTGGCACTTTATCCAGTATCGATGAAGCAATTGATTGATATTGCTGATTCTGGGAATATTATGCCTCCAAAAACAACTTGGTTTGAGCCTAAATTACGTTCAGGCTTAGTAATACATGAACTAGTATAATTGAATAGTTAGAAGGTCTGAGGTCAAAGTTATTTGGTCTTAGACCTTTTTTAGAATTGAATCCAATGACCAATAAAATTGTAACCAATAAAATAGCTTTTCTCATTTTAGTTTTGCTTTCTGCGATCTTTTTTGCGGCATGCTCAAGCGCTGCCCGCGTTGCAAAAGCGGACAAACGCTATGCTGTTGGTGAGTATTTTGTTGCCGGTGATTTATATAAAAAAGCATATTCTGCATTGCCCAGCAAGCAGAAAGCATTGCGTGGCAAAGTTGCTTTTCGTCAAGGGGAATGTTACAGATTAACCAATCAATCTCGTGCAGAACAGGCCTATTCAAATGCAATTAGAAACAAATATGCTGATAGTACTGTTTACCTTCGATATGCTCAAGTATTGCTAAAGAACGAGAAATATGCAGATGCAGCAAAAAACTTTACACTCTTTCTTGCCAAAGATACATCCAATATAGAAGCCCAAAATGGACTTTTATCAACAAAAATGATTGATGAGTGGAAAAAAACACCTTCTAAATATGCTGTAAAGCGATCATCTGAATTTAATGTTTCTCGTTCTTCTTCCTTCAGCCCAGTATATATGGGTTCAAATTTTGATGCTTTGGTATTTACATCTACTCGACAATTAAATAAAAAAACATCACAGAAAAATAGTCCTATAACCGGTATTCCCAATAACAATATCTTTGTTAGCCGTATCAATGTAGCAAAAAAATGGGAAACACCTGAATCAATTGAAGGTGAGGTAAATACTGTTGATGATGAAGGTGCTTGTGCATTTGGTGATGATGGAAAGCTAATGTATTTTACGCGTTCAACCTTTACCCCAAATGGTGAAAAAGGAACTGATATTTTCATGTCAAACCGTGCTGGTGGAACTTGGGGTACACCCCAAAAAATAAAGATATTTAAAGATAGTACCATTTCTGTTGCACACCCTGCTTTGTCGACAGATGGACTAACCCTTTATTTTGTCTCTGATGCAAAAGGTGGTAAAGGTGGTAAAGATATTTGGAAAGGAAGCTTGGTGAAAGGCGAATGCAAATACATTGAAAATTTAGGATCAGAAATTAATAGCCCTGGAGATGAAATGTTTCCAACTGTCCGTGCAGATGGATCTCTCTATTTTTCATCAACAGGACTTCCTGGTTTTGGTGGATTAGATATCTTTAAAGCGCTACCCTTGGCAGATGGTGCCTGGCAGGTAGAAAGTTTAGGTTTGCCAATAAATTCATCTGCTGATGAATTTGGAATGACCTTTGCTGGAAAATCCGAAAAAGGTTTTTTCTCTTCCAATAGAAAAGATAGTAAGGGTAATGATGGGATTTGGGCATTCGAGTTACCCGAATTGGCCTATATCTTGGAAGGTAAGGTAGTGGACGAAAAAGGAATAATTATTCCAGATGCAATTGTTCGTTTGGTGAGTAGTAGTGGAATTAATGCTCGGGTACAAACCAAAAAGGATGGTGTATATCGTTTCCAATTGGATAAAGACATTGATTGTGTAATGCAAGCCTCAGCTAGGGGTTATCTCAATCAAAAGAATTCACTTTCAACTCAAGGACTTACCAGTAGTAAAGTATTTAAAATAGACTTTACCCTCTCAAATATATCTAAATCCAGTCAAATGGACAATATTTTTTATGAAGTGGGTAAATGGGAATTAACATCTGCTTCTGAAGCTGGATTACTTTCCTTGGTTAAATTGTTAAATGATAATCCTAATATCACCATCGAAATTAGTTCTCATACTGATTATGTGGGTAATAATGATGCGAATAAGGCCTTGTCTGAAAAACGTGCAATGTCAGTAGTTAATTACCTTATTCGTGCAGGAATAGTTGCAGAAAGGCTTACTTCTGTTGGATATGGGGAGGAAAAGCCAGTGATAGTGGATGAGGCAATGGCACTCAAATATACATTTTTGAAAGAAAATGATGTCTTGGATGAAGCTAGCTTGTTAAAAATGGCACCAGAACAACAAGAAAAGGCCAAGCAAATCAACAGGCGTACTGAATTTAGAGTGGTTAAAACAACTTATAAGATGAAATAAATAATTGAGAATGAGCATTTATTTGTAATTTTACATATATTTCTAGAGCGACAAAATCTAACATGACCAATAATTGGCATATTGGCATATTTTTAAATTAGCACATTATTTAAGTATGAAACAATATACAGATTTATTACAACGTGTTCTTTCTGAAGGAGTACACAAAGAAGATAGGACAGGGACAGGCACCATAAGCGTATTTGGACATCAGATGCGCTTCAATCTTGAAGAGGGCTTCCCTTGTCTTACCACGAAAAAACTACACCTAAAATCAATTATTTATGAATTGCTTTGGTTCTTAAATGGCGATACGAATGTGAAGTATTTGAATGATAATGGGGTGCGTATATGGAACGAGTGGGCCGATGAGTCTGGTGATTTGGGACATATATATGGATATCAATGGCGTTCTTGGCCTGATTTTAAAGGGGGGCATATTGACCAAATTACTGAGGTAATCAATACCATTAAGAATAATCCAGATTCCAGACGTATCATTGTAAGTGCTTGGAATGTTGCTGATATCCCAAATATGAAACTGCCACCTTGCCATGCATTTTTTCAGTTTTATGTAGCCGATGGCAAGCTAAGTTTACAATTGTATCAACGTAGTGCTGATATTTTTTTAGGAGTACCATTTAACATTGCTTCCTACGCCCTTTTATTACAAATGATGGCCCAAGTAACTGGCCTAAAAGTGGGTGATTTTGTCCATACTTTAGGTGATGCACATATTTACACCAACCATCTTGAACAAGTAAATCTTCAACTGTCTCGTGAACTACGCACCTTGCCTACAATGGTGATCAATCCTGATGTGAAGGATTTATTT
>CANFFA010000283.1 GCA_947445425.1 Paludibacteraceae bacterium | reverse complement strand
TTTAGAAAATTTATATTAATTAATTCAATAATCTAAGTAAAAAAACCCTTATGGAAAAGAATCAAAAAGTAGAAAAAAAGTCAAAAGGTTTCACCGGTATTAAATCATCGGGATTAGTGATTTTAGCTTGTTTAGGATTGGCTATCCTTATTTACAAATTTATTTTTGGTGATCCATCTAACTTCATGGATAATAATCCTGATGGTGAGCCACTTCCAGGTAATTTATTGGCTACTATCTACAAAGGTGGTATGATTGTACCGATGATTCAATGTTTGTTGTTAACGGTTATTTCATTAAGCGTAGAACGTTTCTTTGCAATTAAAACTGCTCAAGGTAAAGGGAAATTAGTGAATTTTGTTAGAGACATTAAATTAGCTTTGTCTAAAGGTGATCTTCAAGCTGCAAACGCTGCTTGTGACAAACAACAAGGTTCTGTTGCAAATGTTGTTAGTTCTGCTTTGATTAAATATTCTGAAGTAGAAGAAGATAAATCTTTGTCTAAAGAGCAACAAATTCTTGCTATCCAAAAAGAGGTAGAAGAAGCTACAGCTTTGGAACTTCCTATGTTAAGCCAAAATCTTCCAATTATTGCTACCATTACTACATTGGGTACACTTCTTGGTCTTTTGGGAACTGTAATTGGTATGATTCGTTCGTTTGCTGCTTTGGCTACCGGTGGTGCTGTTGACTCTATTGCACTTTCTGCAGGTATCTCTGAGGCTTTGATTAATACAGCATTTGGTATTGCTACTGGTGCGTTGGCAGTTGTTTCTTATAACTATTTTACTAGTAAAATCGACTCTATCACTTATTGCATTGATGAAGTTGGTTTCTCTATCGTTCAAACATTTGCTGCATCACACAAGTAATTTACTTGTAAGCTAGGTAAATAGACTGAAATAATGTAGTCCGTTTTACTACGTAAACAACTCACAATCTAGTATCTATGCAATTATTAATTGTGAATTATTAATTATTAATTACTAAGCGCTATTATGTCTAAAATAAAAGTAGCAAGGAAAAGTACCCGTATTGACATGACCGCGATGAGTGATGTTACTGTACTTCTGCTTACTTTTTTCATGTTGACGTCTACGTTCGTGAAAAAAGAGCCGATACAAGTAACAACTCCATCGTCAGTGTCTGAAATCAAAATCCCTGAGACCAATATCATTCAGATATTGATCGAACCAACTGGTAAGGTGTTTTTGAGTTTGGACAAGCAAGGAGATATGGCTGCCACCTTGGAAAGTGTTGGGAAGGAATATAATATCACTTTTACTCCAGAGGAAATTCAGAAATTTAAAATTCAAAAAACATTTGGTGTTCCTATGAAGAACATGAAAGGTTTCTTGGCTCTACGTTCAGAAGAGCAGGATAAAATCCTTAAAAATTATGGTATTCCTTCTGATAGCCTTAACAATCAGTTTAAGGTTTGGGTTAAAAGTGCGCGTGCTGCTAATCCCGATTTACGAATCGCTATAAAAGCCGATCAATTTACTCCTTATAAAGTTATTAAGAGTGTAATGACCTCTCTTCAAGATTTAAGAGAAAACAGGTATAACTTACTCACGTCAATGAAAGTCGAATCTTCGAAATAAAAAAGAATAATTATGGCTGAAATAGCAAGTAATGAAGGCGGGGGAAAGAAGAAAAAAGGTGGTAGTAAACAGAAAAAGATAAGTGTTCACGTGGATTTTACTCCCATGGTGGATATGAATATGTTGCTGATCACTTTCTTTATGCTCTGTACCTCTTTGAGCAAGCCTCAAACCATGGAAATAAACATGCCTAGTAATGATAAAGACATTACCGAAGAGCAACAATCAAAAGTAAAAGCTTCACAAGCCATTACTTTGGTGCTTTCTGGTAAAGATAAAGTTTATTATTATACAGGCCAACCGGATTATAAGGATTATAATTCATTAAAGGAATCTACTTATCAAGCTGATGGTATACGCAAGTTATTGTTAAATCGTAACCGTGAAGCTGTTCTTAAAATCAACGAGCTTAAGAAAAAGAAACTTGATAAATTGATAAGTCAAGATGATTTTACGAAGCAGGCTGCTGAAATTAAGAATGGGAAGAATACCCCTGTTGTCATTATCAAAGCATCAGACGAATCGACCTATAAGAACTTGATTGATGCTTTGGATGAAATGCAAATCTGTAATATCGGTAAGTATGTGATTGATAAGATTACCCCTGGTGAAACCTTTTTGTTGAAGAACAAAGAGACCCAAGGTGAACTTTCACGAAGTATGACTAATTAGTTAAACGCCTAAAAAAGAAATAAAATGGCTAAAATAGATTTAACTTCATTAGAATGGCGTGAACTGGTATTCTTAGGTAAGAACAAGGAGTATGGAGCTTATCAGCTTCGTGCGGAATCAAATAAAAGACACAATTGGGCAATGGTAATTGTTACAATTGTTGCGTTGATTGGTTTTAGCATTCCGACCCTTATCAAGATGGCTATTCCCGAGCAGAAAGTATTGTATAATGAAGGCATGAAACTTTCTGATTTAAAAGAACCTGAGGTCAAGGATGAAGCTCCCAAACCAAAAGCGATTGAACCGCCACCGGAATTGAAAAGTACCATTAAGTTTACCGCTCCTGTTATTAAAAAAGATGAAGAGGTAGCTGAAAAGGACGAAATCAAGAGTCAGGAAGAATTGACCAATACGAATGTGGCCATCTCTATTGCTGATGTTAAAGGTAATAATGAAGGTGGACTTGATATTGCGGATGTTAAAGTTGCAGTGACGCAACCAGTAGAAGAAGAAAAACCTTATACTGTTATTGAACAGATGCCAGTTTTCCCAGGTGGCGAAGGGGAGTTGATGTCCTTTATTGGTAAAAACCTAAAATATCCTGTGATTGCACAAGAAAATGGGATACAAGGGAAGGTAATCATTCGATTCGTTGTTTCTAAAACGGGTAAAATATCTAATGTTGAAGTATTGAGATCTTTGGATCCTTCTTGTGATAAAGAGGCTGTTCGGATTATCAAGATGCTTCCAGATTGGATTCCTGGAAAACAAAATGGGGTGAATGTTCCAGTATATTTTGTGTTACCAATTAGTTTTAGATTACAATAGTGCTCATGCGTACAATTCTTTTTTTATTCTTCTGTATCGCTTTGTCTTTTATCTCTTGCAAAGAGAAGAAAGCACCTCGATTCACGGATACTTATACTTCAGGTGTCATCTCCATTGCTGTAGATGAAAATTTTAGGCCTATTATTCAAGAAGAATTAGATGTTTTTGAGTCAATTTACCCAAAATCTGGAATTGTACCTGTATTTACTGATGAGGTAGATGCAATCAATCAATTAGTGAAAGATAGTGTACGGTTTGCAATTGCAACCCGTACATTATCAGCTAATGAGAAGAAATCCTTAAATAGTAGAAAACTTTTTCCAAGAGAAGTAAAACTTGCTGTTGATGGTATTGCTTTAATTATTAACAATAAGAATAAGGACTCTATCATTAGTGTAGAGGATTTAAATGGAATTTTTACCGGTAAAATTAAGAATTGGAAGGAGATTTTTCCCAATTCAAATTTAGGTAAGTTTAAAGTCGTTTTCGATAATCCGAATTCAAGTTCCATTCGTTTTGCCATTGATTCTATTTGTAAAGGTTCCCCTTTGTCAACTGAATTGAATGCACAAAATACAAACCTAGAAGTTATCAATTATGTTTCACATACCCCCAATGCCATTGGAATAATTGGTGTTAATTGGTTGGGTAATCGCAAGGATACTACGAATCTCTCTTTTAAAAATGAAGTACGTGTGATGTCGGTGAGTAGCGATAGTCCTGCCACACGATTCAATAGTTATAAACCCTATCAGGCCTACCTATTTTATGGACAATATCCTCTTTCTAGGAGTGTCTATATAATACTCGATGATCCAAGAAGCGCATTGCCTTCAGGTCTCGCTTCTTTTATGACTTCGGATCGAGGTCAACGCATTATTCTTAAATCGGGCTTGGTTCCGGCTACGCAACCTGTTCGTGTTGTAAATATAAAAGATCAACGTTAGATTGATCAAAGACATTAAGATTAAAGTCAAAAGACTGTGTCTGATATTCTTATTTTTCTAATATAATGTGCTATTCTAGTTAATTATTAATTTATGCTATTTTGTTTTTAAGTTAAGCCTGAAGGGTGGGGTGT
>CANFFA010000282.1 GCA_947445425.1 Paludibacteraceae bacterium | reverse complement strand
TCGTGAAATCAAAACAATAAAAATACAAGAGTATGAAATACGTAATTATCGGAGCAGTAGCAGGTGGTGCTAGCGCTGCGGCCAGACTTAGAAGAAATGACGAGCATGCTGAAATAGTAATCTTTGAGAAAGGTGAATATATTTCTTATGCTAATTGTGGATTACCTTATTATATTGGAAATGTAATAAAAAACAGAAATGCACTTTTTGTTCAAACGGCAGCATCTTTCAACAAAAGATTTAATATTGATGTAAGAACATTGACAGAAGTCATTTCTATTGATAGATTTACAAAAACGATCACCGCTAAAAGTCAGACAACAGGCGATACTTACACCGAATCTTATGATAAATTGGTGTTATCACCAGGAGCAGAACCCATTCGACCACCGCTTCCAGGGATAACAAACGAAGGAATATTCACCCTTAGAAATGTGGGAGACACAGATTATATTAAAGCTTATGTTCAAAAGGCAGATATAAAAAAAGCAGTAGTAATCGGTGCAGGATTCATTGGACTAGAAATGGCCGAAAATCTTCATGCTTTGGGGATGGAAGTTACTATTATTGAAATGGCCAACCAAATCATGGCGCCAGTTGACTTTCCAATTGCAGCAATTCTTCAACAACACATTCGTTCAAAAGGTGTTCATTTACAATTAAACACAGCAGTAAGTGGATTTGAAAAAGTTGACAATGGACTGAAAGTGCAATTGAACAATGGAAATGTACTTAATGCAGATATAGTAATCTTATCGATAGGTGTAAAACCAGATACAAAGCTAGCCTTGGCGGCAGGTCTAAAAATTGGAGATGCTAAAGGTATATGGGTGAATGAATACATGCAAACCTCTGACGATGACATTTATGCAGTAGGTGATGCCATAGAATTCAGCAATCCCATCACAAACAAATCAATGATTACCTACTTGGCAGGACCTGCTAATAAACAAGGTAGAATTTGTGCTAACAATATTGTCTTTGGAAACAATCAGAAATACAAAGGTTCCATTAACACAGCCATTGTTAAAGTATTTGACATGACAGTAGCCACTGCGGGTATGGCGTCAAAACATTTAAAACTGAACAATATCCCACATCAAATTTCGACAATTACTGGTGGCTCTAATGCTGGTTATTATCCTGGTGCTAAACAAATGACGATACAATTGGCCTTCAGTCCAGAAAGTGGTGTTGTATTGGGCGCCCAAATAGCCGGCTATAACGGGGCAGACAAACGAATGGATATTCTATCAGCTTGTATTCAACGAAAGGGTACAATTGATGAGCTGACTGAATTTGAACACACTTACGCTCCGCCTTTCTCATCCGCCAAAGATCCAGTCAATATGGCAGCCTTTGCAGCTGAAAATATCTTATTGAAGAAATCAATTGTTTTTTATTGGAATGAATTTGACCAAATTAAAGCGGATGACATCTTAATAGACGTTAGAACAAAAAATGAATATGCTGCTGGTAAAATCCTAGATGCAATCAACATTCCTGTCGATGAGCTGCGTGCTAGAATTTCTGAATTACCAAAAGATAAAAAAATCTATATCTATTGCCTGGGTGGCTTGAGGGGATATTTGGCTCAAAGAATACTTTCTCAAAATGGATACGCTGATACGCTAAATCTTTCTGGTGGATATCAACTTTGGGAAAGTTGCACAAAAGAATTATAAAATCAAATAAAAGTATAAATATCAAATAATTACAAAATGAATACAGAACAAATCATCAAAGAAAAAAGAGGTACTATCGTAGATGTACGCACAGCTAGTGAATTTATGGGCGGAAATGTACTAGGATCAATAAATATCCCAGTACAAGAGCTTCAACAAAGGTTAGACGAAGTCAAACAACTTAAAACGCCCTTGGTACTTTGCTGTGCCAGCGGTGGAAGAAGTAGCATGGCAACAGATTTCCTAAAAAATCGAGGAATTGAATGCTGCAATGGGGGAACCTGGTTAGACGTAAATTATCATCAATCTCAATCTTAAATAAAATGTTAACAGCAATAAAAAACTTATTGGGATTTGGTCCCAAAACAGATTTCTCAGCCTTGGTACAAGAGGGAGCGATTATTTTGGATGTACGCAGCAAAGGTGAATATGCATCTGGCCACATAAAAGGATCGATCAACATCCCTGTGGATCAATTGAGTGGTAATTTGGGGAAATTCAAAGACAAAAACAAAACCATTATTACATGCTGTGCGTCTGGGATGAGAAGTGCATCTGCAAAAGGAATTCTAAGCTCCAATGGATATTCTAGGGTACACAATGGTGGAAGTTGGATGAGACTGAGCCAAAAAATCAATTAAAGGGGATCTTCCTGCATCACCCCAATAAATCAGCCGCAAAGAGATATTCCCTTTGCGGCTAATTGTCTAATATGCAATTAAATATAAATAATCGAAATTTGCATTCTAAATTTCCTATAAGTAAATGGACAAATATAATGTCGTATTTAACAAAGAAATAGAACGCGGATTTCCGCTGATGTAGTGGATAAAAAACTGATAAGAAAAAATGCAAGCATTTTTGATAAGTGCGAAATCAAATGACGAAGTCATTTTTTAATCCGATTTCAATCCGCTACATCAACGGAAATCCGCGTTCTATTTTTTTTGATGAATAAATAATACGACATTATTTATTTTCTACTACTTATTTTCTATTTATTCGGTTTTCTTCTATTAAAAGAACCTTTTCCTTTCGAAAAGGTCTTCTTGGCATGTTTGTTCTTTTCTGGATTATACTCTGGCGCTTCACCCAATTCAATCGGGATAGGAATTTTATAAATGTCTTTTTCAAGAAATTCCTCAATTTGCTTGAACTTGTATTGCTCTTCTGGTGACACAAAAGTAATAGACATCCCTTTAGCACTTGCTCTTGCTGTACGACCAATACGATGAACATAATCTTCAGCATCATGAGGCACGTCATAATTGATAACCAATGAAATATCATCAATATCAATACCTCGAGAAACGATATCAGTAGCTACCAAAATATTTACACGACTATTCTTAAACTCGTGCATTACTTTGTCACGTTGTACCTGATCCAAATCCGAATGCATTTCATCCACTTTGAGTCCCAATTGACGTAAGGACTTGGTTATTTCCTTCACTTTCAATTTAGAGCCAGAGAAAAGAATCACCTTATTCGGCTCTTCAGAGGAGAATAAACTCTTGATAATGGCTGGCTTTTGTGACTCATGACAAATATAAGCGGTCTGCATGATACTTTCTGGAGGACGAGAAATAGCAATCTTCACCTCAAAAGGATCATTCATAATCGTTTTTGCCAACTGACGAATCTTTGGAGGCATAGTTGCCGAGAACATGATATTTTGTCTATCCTTTGGCAAGCGATTCACTACTTGCATGATGTCATCAAAGAATCCCATATCAAGCATACGGTCGGCTTCATCTAAAATGAAATACTTAACTTGTGAAAAATCAATTTCATATAAGTTGAGGTGAGAAAGCAAACGACCTGGAGTAGCAATAACAACATCAGCACCCTTTTGCAGACCTCTACGTTGCGTATCCCAAGCAGATGCATCATTACCTCCATAAACAGCAACAGATGAGAAAGGCAAGAAGTAAGAAAAGCCCTCCATTTGTTGATCAATCTGCTGCGCCAATTCACGGGTTGGTGCCATAATAACAGCATTTACAGCATGTTCGGCATGGGGTTCCGATTGTAAATTGTGTAGAAGGGGTAATATAAAAGCAGCGGTTTTACCTGTACCGGTTTGAGCACAAGCAATAACATCGCGCTTTGAAAGGATTACTGGAATAGTTTGTGCCTGAACAGGCGTGGCTTCTTTAAAATTCATGGCTGCAAGGCCATCTTGTACTGCGTCACAAAGGGGAAGTTCGTCAAATCTCATGAAAAATATTTTAATATGCTTGCAAAGGTACAATTTTATATTTGCATTTATCAATGATTCGTTTTAGAAACAGAGGATTAGCATCTGTTTTAAAAATCAATTTATCAATTTTGAATATATTTTACTATTTCGAAGATAATATGCTAACACTATCCCCTTTTGCAAAATCCCATCAGGATAAATAATCTTGGAAAGTTTGATATTTTCTGCACGTTTAACTTTAAAATCTGTACACATTTTTTTGAAATCGTTCCTCGCGCTAATAACACTCAAAGCATTTTGTGAC
>CANFFA010000281.1 GCA_947445425.1 Paludibacteraceae bacterium | reverse complement strand
TTTATTGGGATAGATAATCCTATATATATGCAAATGAGTTTAGAAGATATTCTACTCTTGGCCAAACAAGCAGTGCAAATTAATGAGATGGATGGTTGTTTCGTTTTTTTTGACGAAATTCAATACCTCAAAGATTGGGAACGCCACCTCAAAGTATTGGTGGACAGCTATCCAAATACAAAATTTGTAGTTTCGGGTTCTGCTGCTGCAGCCTTACGTTTGCAAAGTTCTGAAAGTGGGGCTGGCAGGTTTACTGATTTTATGTTACCACCGCTTACCTTTCACGAATACATTCATTTAAAAGGTTTACAGCATCTGGTTCAATCCAAAACCATCGTGTATGGGGATTTGGAAATTCCTTTTTTTACCACACACGACAACAAGGCATTGAACAAAGAATTTTTCCACTATCTCAACTTTGGTGGTTATCCCGAAGTGGTATTGTCGGAAAAAATTCAAAGTGACATGGGACGATATGTAAAAAATGATATTGTAGATAAGGTTTTACTTCGCGATTTACCTAGTTTATATGGGATAAAAGATGTACAAGAATTGAATAGTTTTTTCAGTTATTTAGCCTACAACACTGGTAATGAATTTTCATTTGAAAAATTGGGGAAGGACAGTGGGATTTCCAAAGAAATTATCAAAAAGTATTTGGAATACCTTGAGGCTGCATTTCTTATCAAAGTGATACATAAAATTGACGATAATGCGAAAAAATTTAAAAGAGTAACCAACTTTAAAGTATATTTGACTAATCCTTCGTTGCGTACTGCTCTGTTTTCTCCCATCATTGAAACCGATAATGAAACTGGTAATATGGTTGAAACAGCTATTTTTTCACAATGGATGCACCGTGAAAACTTGGATTTAAAATATGCCAGGTGGAAAATGGGTCGCTCGGAAGGAGAAGTTGATATTGTATTACTAGACAATAAATTATTTAAACCTCAATGGTGCGTTGAAATAAAATGGAGCAATCGATATTTTGACAAACCACAGGAACTTAATAGCCTGACATTTTTTTGCAAACAAAATAACTTCAATGCCACATTGGTGACTACTATAGACGTATCTGGTAATAAAAATATTGAAGGATTAAATATTACCTATGTGCCTGCAGCAGTATATGCTTACAACATAGGTGTGAATACATTGGAATTAAAATCAAATTGGTAGTATTTTTGCGGGTGATGAACGAGATAATATTAAGAAAGACAATAGTTTACTCTACGGGTTGCTTAAAAACATCAACACCGATTCTATTGGTCAGAATAATTTGGGCTCATACTCTACTGTTTTACCGGTTAGAACTGAGCCAAAAATTGGAAGAAATGATCCCTGCAGCTGTGGAAGTGGACAGAAATATAAAAAATGTTGTGGGAAATAGTTCGGGATATTTATAAGTTAACTCATACAATTTAAAATCAAATGAAAAGTCAATATGTTATTCGAGAGCTTGTGAAAAACGAGCCACTAATTTTGTTAAAAGACAAGAGATTTAATACACTCCATCCTATAAAATGTAGTGCTTGTGACAATAAGGATAATTTTAGCAGAAGGTTATTTATTGTTGAAGTCGAACCAAAGAATGTTACGGAGGATGAACGACAACCGATTCTAATGGACTATTTGTTGCATCGTTACCAAATACAATCCGCATTTTTCAAAAATTCAAAAAAGAAAAATTATATCGATACGTCAATTTGCGAAAAATGTCATTCAACTGCCATTATTTATGATATCAAATTTGACAGTGCTATGATTGATGAGATTTTCAAAAATATGGAATTGGGTGATGATAAAAAAGCCGAATTCTTTAAAAAATTTGAAGAAAAAATGACCCATTTTGAATAATGTGATTATTGGTAATGATAATTTCATCTATCCCTAAAACAACTAAAACATAGACCTCAATCGTTTGCTAATCAATAGAAAAATCGTACATTTGTGGTTCAACTAAAATATTAAAAAATGACTAAAGCTGACATTGTATCTGAAATTTCAAAAAACACAGGACTTGATAAAGGTGATGTTTTGAACATTGTTGAATCCATCATGGAGACCATTAAGGGTTCTTTATCGAAAAATGAAAACGTATATTTACGTGGTTTTGGTAGTTTTATAGTAAAACAAAGAGCAGAGAAAACAGGTCGTAATATTTCCAAAAACACGTCCATCATCATACCGGCTCACTCTATTCCGGCATTTAAGCCAGCCGATGTTTTGATGGAAGCGGTTAAATAGACTTTTTAGTGAGGTTTGAGGTTCTTCCAACTCTATTTTGAGTGTAACAACTTCTAATTGATAAATTTACAGTAAAATTATATGGACAATAATGAGTTAATTCAAGTACAATACTCGATAACCGGGTCGAATGAAGTTATCAATAAACTGTACGGGATAACGGATGAAATAGAAGACCAGTTATTCGAAATTGGGATTAAAGTACAAAAGCGAAAAAACAGTGCTATCAAAGAATTGAACGGTTTAATAAAAAAGTATCCGCTTGTTCCACAGTTCAAAAACTATCTATCTGCCCTTTACGAATCGCAGGGTAATCATTTTATGGCACAGGAAGTTACTCGTCGGATTGTAGCCTTGCATCCAGAGTACCTGTATGGAAAATTAAATATTGCCAATATTGCCATTTCAAATAATGAGTTTGAAAAAGTACCTGAGATATTAGGAAATCTAATGGAGTTAAAAGCTTTATATCCAGAACGGGATGAGTTCCATTGTGGTGAAGTACTTGGTTTTTATCAAACAGCCATTAAGTATTTTATTGGTATAAAGGATGGCAAACAGGCACAAATGCGCTTGGATGTACTTGAGAAACTGAATAGAGAGTTTAATTTAGGGGTAAATGTGTCAGATCTGAGCCGAAGAATCATGTTTTTGAATCTAGAAACTAACCTTGGTCGACATGAAAAGTTATGGGAATCACGTCGAATTCCAGAAGTGATTGGTAAGAAAGTGGTTGAGCCTACTTCAATAGCTCCCATTTTTACAAATGATATTATTAATCAGCTCTATTGCAATAGCTTAGAAGTTGACCAACAAATAATCAACGATATTCTAGCCCTTCCTCGCGAAACATTACTTTCAGACTTACATAAAGTGTTGTATGACAGTATTGCTCGTTATGAAATATTTGCAGAACAGGATTGGGATAAAAACTGCCATGAATTTTTGATGCATGCTTTGTTGTTACTTACCGAACTGAAGGATGAAAGCAGTATAGAGCTTATTCTCGACCTACTGCGTCAAGATAGCGAGTATCTCGACTTATGGTTTGGTGATTATTTGACAGAAGATGTTTGGGAACTCCTCTATCATATTGCCAATGATAAATTGGAGTTGTTATGCAGTTTTGTTTTAGAACCCAATCGTTATACCTATGTAAAATCGTGTGTGAGTCACATGGTTGAACAAGTGTTAATTCATCAATCTGAACGAAGACTCGAAGTTGTAGATTGGTATCAGCGCATTTTTCAGTTTTGGATTGACAATAAAGAGAATGATGACCTTATAGATAGTGATGTCATTGGATTTTTTATTTGTGATGTGGTAAATAGTAATTTGGTTGAAATAATTCCTCAAATGGAATCACTTTTCAATCTTGGATTAGTTTCAATTGGTATTCCAGGAAGTTACGAAGAGTGTTTAAAAGATATCAATGAAGTATCTACGATTAATCGTAAAGATTTAATTATAGATACTTTAGCTGATCGATATGAACAATTAATTTCAAGTTCTTCTGCTTATAACAATGACAATGAGGATGTTCAATTAAAAAAATCAAACAATAAGGAAGTTGATTCCGAAGAATTGTACAACGAAGTAAAAAAGTTTGTTCCACTCCCTGGTGAAAAACCAAAAGCGGGTAGGAACGACCCATGTCCGTGTGGTAGTGGGAAGAAGTATAAGAAATGTTGTGGAAAATGATCGGTAGTATATAACGCCAATTTAATATTTTACACTCAAAAAACTGTTTAGCCGAGTAAAAAATGAAAACTGATAAAATTGTTGTAATTCCGATTAACGAAGTAGCGTATCGTGATATACTATTACAAGCCGTGGTAGAAATTCGCACAGCTCGTATCTCTATTGCTAAGCAAGTGAATAGTAGCACCAATTCTGTTTATTGGAATTTAGGTAAACTTCTGTTTGAAAAACAGTTGGAAGAAGGCTATGGAAGCAGTGTG
>CANFFA010000280.1 GCA_947445425.1 Paludibacteraceae bacterium | reverse complement strand
TAACAAAAGTATGGTACCAATCAAAGGGAATTCCCAAGATATCATTGGCAATAAAGAGCAGACCAAAGAATAACAGTGGTAAAAGTAAAGGGTTTAAAGTATAGCTTTGAACCAATTGATCCACCCAAGCAAAACCACCGAAGCTATACATTAACAAAGTAATCAAGAAACTAAAAGAGCCGGTGAGCATACCAAAGCGGGAATTGGTTCTAAAATAATCCTGTTGCTTTGCATATTTTTCTGGATCATAAATATCTTTTAAAACAGTTGGAAGTTCATTCTTTGAAAATCGAATGTTTAAAAATGCCAAATAACGTTCTAGGCCAAAATCGGCCAATAGGATGAAAATGATAATAAAAAAAAGAATTTGTACCATGAGGATTTTAAGATTTGTAGAGAGTTTTAAACTAATACAAATATAGGTATTTATACTTAATTTGCAGCTTATTTTTATCTACCCTGACTAATTTGATATAAAAGAAGCTATCTTTGTTTGTATAACCCTAAATTCTAAAAACATGAATATGTACCCTATAGTGTTAATATCTTTGATATTGGCCACCATCATACCAGATTTATTTTTCTTTCACAAACTTAGCAAACGAACCAGTAAAACCTTTCTGTTTGTATTACATTTTTTACCAGGAATATTTTTTATCAGCTCCTTTTTGTACATACGATTTGGACTTTTAAATGCCCACAGCTTTCAACTCACTTCAAATTTGATGTGGTTAATATTGGCATTTATGATCATCTATATCCCAAAGATTGTTTATGGCTTCTTTCATTTTTTCAATTTCACCATTAAAAAATTATTGGTAAAGGAAACGAATCTATTTCGTCACATTGGACTTGTTATTAGTTCAATGACACTCATACTAATTATTTACGGTGGGTTTTATACGCCTACAAATTTCCAACTTAGAAAACAAGTCATTGAAATCGAAGGACTACCTGCATCTTTCGAGGGTTACAAAATTATCCAATTTTCAGACTTCCACATTGGGAATTGGAATCAGAATTACGATATCATGACACCAATCACTAAAATCATAAACGATCAACATGCAGATATGATAGTATTTACGGGTGATATGGTAAATAATTTTTCTGATGAGGCTGTAGGTTGGGAGCCTTATTTCCAAAAGCTAAAGTCTAAAAATGGAAATTATGCAGTATTGGGTAACCACGACTATGGTGATTATGCAAGTTGGAGTAGCCCTGCAGAGAGGGAAGCCAATATATTAAATACAAAACAGTCCATCCGAAACCTTGGTTTTAGGCTCTTACTGAATGAAAACGTTCTGCTTAAAAGAGGGAAAGATGAAATGGCTTTGATTGGTGTAGAGGACTGGGGGAAAGCACCTTTAATGACTTATGGCGATTTAAAAAAAGCTATGAAAGGCACTGAGAAAATTAACACAAAGATTTTACTTTCACATGATCCTTCCCATTGGGATGCACAGGTAATTGGTAAAACAAATATAGTATTGACGCTTTCAGGTCATACGCATGGAGGGCAGTTTGGCTACCGCTATGAAAACAGGCTCTTCTCCCCTGCTTCCTTTATATTTCAAGAGTGGGAAGGTTTGTATCAAAAGGGGAAACAGTATTTATATGTAAATACAGGATTGGGATTTGTGGGCTTGCACTTGCGTTTAGGAATTCCACCTGAGATTACACTCATTGAACTGAGGAATAAGAACTAGACAGAAGACTACAGACAAAAAGAGCAAAGACTGAGCGCCCATATGGCCTAGTCTTTGCTCTTTTGTCTTTGTGTCTTCCTGATTACTTCATCGTTTTTAATTCGCTATCAAAATACTTAATGGTTTTAATCAGTCCTTCTTCCAATTGAACAGTTGGTTGCCATTGGTCTAATAATTCATAGGCTTTGCTGATATTCGGTTGTCTTTGTTTTGGATCATCCGACGGTAAATCTTTAAAAATAAGCTTTGAACTAGAGCCTGTAAGGTCAATTACTTTGGTAGCCAATTCTAACATCGTAAATTCATTAGGATTACCAATGTTCACTGGTCCGATAATTGAATCGTTTGTACCCATCATTCTAGTCATCCCTTCAATCAAATCATCAACATATTGAAAACTACGGGTTTGTAAACCATTTCCAAAAATGGTGATGTCCTCTCCTTTTAAAGCTTGAACAATAAAATTTGAAACTACCCTCCCATCAAATGGATCCATACGTTCCCCATAAGTGTTGAAAATGCGAATAATTTTAATTCTTACTGCGTTTTGTCGGTGATAATCCATAAAGAGCGTTTCCGCACACCTTTTACCTTCATCATAGCAAGAACGTATCCCTATCGTATTCACGTTTCCCCAGTACTCTTCGGTTTGTGGATGTACGTTTGGATCGCCGTACACCTCACTCGTGGAGGCTTGAAGAATTTTTGCCTTTACCCTTTTGGCAAGGCCGAGCATATTGATGGCACCCATCACGGAAGTTTTTACCGTTTTGATCGGGTTGTATTGGTAATGAACAGGTGAAGCAGGACAAGCTAGATTATATATTTCATCCACTTCAGCCAAATAGGGAGCGGTAATGTCATGTCTTACAAACTCAAAGTTATGGTTCGGAAAATTATGTTCGATATTTTTACGTCGTCCGGTAAAAAGATTATCAATACAAATCACTTCATTTCCCTGGCTTAAAAGCCTATCGCACAAATGCGAGCCTATAAAGCCTGCACCCCCTGTTATTAGTATTCTGCTCATTTTATATTAATTAGATCTTTAGTTGTATTATTTCAAATATAAGGAATAATTTATAAACCATCAACGCTCTAGGCAATAATTATCTCTGTCCAAAAATAGAACTACCTACCCGAACCAAAGTACTCCCTTGGGCGATGGCCAGTCTAAAATCGTCTGACATTCCCATGGAAAGCTCTGTAAAATAATTACTTGTATCAAAAAATGAAAGTTTTACTTTATCAAACAAAGTCTTTAATCCACTGAATTCTTTTTGTATCTGTTCACGATTATCGGTAAAAGTTGCCATTCCCATCAGTCCACAAATCCTAATATTTTCTAAGTCCTTCCATTTCCCAATGGACAAGTATTCCAAAAGTTCGGACTCCGAAAAACCAAATTTAGTTTCCTCTTGAGCAATGTGAACCTGTAATAAACAATTCACAATTTTAGCTTCCTTAATAGCCTGTTTATTGATTTCCTCTAATAGTTTAACACTATCAACACCATGTATCAGCGAAACAAAAGGTACAATAAACCGAATTTTATTAGTTTGAAGGTGGCCAATAAAGTGCCAGTCAATATCTTTTGGGAGCGACTCATATTTCTCACATAATTCCTGTACTTTGCTTTCACCAAAAATTCGCTCGCCTGCTTGATATGCTTCAATAATTGATTCATGAGGATGAAATTTAGATACACAAACCAAACGCACATTCGATGGAATGTGCGTTCGGATGTTGGTTATATTCTGAGTTATTGACATGATTTCTCTTTACTCTTGTGTGGCAGTGCCATAAGGAAATACATCCAAGATGGTAGTTTCAGTAATACTTGCTACCTCATAATCAGCCATAGTGCCTTTCATTCCTTCTTGCAATACATTCCAAGCATCTTGAATATCATTGGCTTGAATCATCATGGTACAAGCAGTACGTTTTTCAATTCCTTTTACTTCATCAAGGGTCACAAAATAGACCTTACTGCGGTACCATTTGTCACCATTTTCATTAGAAAATAGTTCATTGATACGTGCCCTACGAATATTTGAGACGATAAACTCACCACTAATAAAGGGTTTCATCTCCTCATTAATACGGGTTTCAGCTTCCGTAAAAGATAGAGCATCCACCAAATAAGATTCATTTACTGTAGCTATTTTACCCTCTTCTGCCGTTTTCTCGTACTTAATTTTGCATTCAAACCAGTTCAACATCTTCTAATTATTTGATTGTTAATTACTTCCATCATCTTTAATCCGATTTACCATCTTAAAATGCATTAAATCATTTCAAAATATATGCAAAGATACAATTTATTGAAATTTATTCCATAACTTTTTGTTGATATTTAGGGGAGTTAAGTAATGAGAAATAAATAATGTCTTATTATTTGACTAGTCAATTATAAAATGGAACGCGGATTTACACTGTAAATGCGGATAAAAAAACGGATCTATAATTGACTACGTCAATTGATTATGCACTCTAATCAAAAAT
>CANFFA010000279.1 GCA_947445425.1 Paludibacteraceae bacterium | reverse complement strand
TTATTGGTTGCCATATACTGTGATTTTATAGGTACTACACCATCGTGAGGTTCAGGAACAACAGTGGACGATATTGGAATTGTTATCCATTTCCAAAGCAATTTAAATCGGATGCTTGTAGTTTCAACATGCGTAGCTCCTACCAATGAAGCATGATCAAAGTCTAGACCATTGTTAATGTAATTTGCTACAGAGAAACTGTTTGCTGCACAACCGCCATATATAGAAGTTTGAATAAGAAGATAAGGATTCCAAAACGAGGCAACACCTAAACCTACAGCTACAGCACTATAATAAGCACCAATATAATTACAGGTATGATAAACACCTAGCATTGTATTATAACCGTTTTCATCATATTTACCATCACTGTTTATGTCCAAATTCGTTCTCATACTTTCTCCATGGAGTGAACATTGTCCGAGACGTGCCAACTGCCAGCGGTCTTCTTCTTCTGCGAAACAGAGAATTGGCACTGTTACTTTTCTAGACGCAATTGTATTCATATAGGGGCTTCCAACTTGCATATTCATTTCGCAAGGTTTTGATCCTACTCCAGATTTTTTGATTAGTTTTTCAAAACCTAAATACTTTGCAATTTCAAAATCGACAGTTGACCATTTAGTTCCAAACAAACTTATTTTTACACCAGCTGGTGGAAGTATGACAGAGATAAGTTTGTTGGTGAGCTTTTCAATCAAACCTTTCAATCTCCCATTTGCCACTGAATTTTCCACCTGTGCCCCTTCGTGCGGAGTTCCTAAGGTTATTATTCCCTTTATCTTGGGAAAATTATTACTTCCTCTTTCGCTACCATATTGGTATTGCAGATCTCTAGATACCAATCCACCCATACTATGTCCTATGAGTATCATGTCGTTTTTGTTGGATAATAAGTAGTTGATGTCTCCATCATGTGAATTGTATTTCAACGGTTTCCCATCTCCATCTACTTGCTGACCATTTGTATTGGTCCATGTTTTTGTTGCTGCTTCAGGAATTGTTTGGTAGGAGCTATAACCAACTCGAATTCCATTACTTGGAGTAAATGCCTGTTGGTAAATCGTCCAACAACTCTCATCATCTGTTAAACCATGTATCCATACATAATTATTGGCTTGTATGGTTTGAAGCAAGCATACCATGATGATTGCTGAGTATATTTTAATTTTTTTAATCATGACTACTCTATTTTTTTGCAAAGTTATAAATTACCTGGTTCTTCTGAAAGTTCTCTAAATTATTTAAAATATATGGCGTGCCATCTGCTTTAATCATGAGCGTTTTACGTCTGATTTGTTTTATGTTGGCATCGGGTAGTAAAGCACTTGTAGTGGTTGGAGCCGTATTGCTGAATTGTTTGTCTATTTTGGAAGCATATTCCATTTCTACCAATTGTGTCAATTGATCCCCTTCATATATTTTTTGGGAGTACATTCGACTCATATCGGGTGAAAAACGCATTATGGCTTTTTTTGATATCAGGGCTTTAACCTTATTGGAAAGACTTGAGTTGCTAGTTCCCAAATCCATCTCCATGATGACTTCAGTTGGACTTTCACTCACCAAACGCATACCGTTTGCACTAGCCTTTTGCATGGCAATACTTCTTTTTGCACGTTGGGCTGTAGATGTGTTTTGAATAGGAGTTGCCATACTGACCTGTATAGAATCTAAGATTGGCTTCATATTCATATCAGGCACTGGCTCTGACTTTAATAATTGGCCGGCGGAATTATAAAGAAATACTACATTGTCTTTGAATATCGTTTTGGCAATCCTTTCGTTTTCAGGTTGTGGATGTACATTGATGGTCTCAATGCATTTCATTTCGTCAGTAGTTTTATCTTCAGAAAGGTAGTAAACGCTACCGTCTATATTGATTTTTTGAGTAATTGCCACGGCGCTAATCACTGGAATTTCTTCGGCAGTAGTGATGGTGTCATTGCTTTCTGAAGCGCCGGCACGCTTCATTCTCATTTGTTGGGGAAGATTTTGAATATAGTCTCCTTTGCAGAATTCTGCATTTACAGTTGCGTAAATAGCCTCTGAAAACTGTACATTTTCCTTTTCTTGTGAGATTTCTATTGCCACTTCTTTTTGATTTATTGTTTCTGCAGCATTTTTTTCATCCTTGCAGCTTTGTGCACTAAGTGCAATGCATGCAATTGCCATACTACTTAAAAAATATTTATTCATAAATGCTTTTTTGTTTATTTTATACTAAATTTGCTTTATTGATTGTTTTGTTTTTTGGAATTTAATTTGCTTTCGCCTTGTTAATTGCTTATATTTGACCTCCTTTCTGTCTTTAATGTGGTAAGGATTTTTTTATGAGGCAGGGTGCGGGGATTCAATTCACGCCTTGCCTCATTTTTTTTGAAATTTCGGGGTGTAAAGATAGCAAAATGTTTAATAAGGTGAAAATCAATTTTGATATATATATATATATCAAATAGTTATGAGGTTTTGTTTGTGTAAAAATGTTTAATTAAGGGAAATGCCATATCCACCTTATTGTAATCGACCGTGTAGATCAGTACTTTAATTAATATCTAATCGATCTCTACTAAATAAGAATTTTGTGGCAATAGCGCTAAGCTTTTTTATACCTTATCTATGGTATGCAATTACCCCACTGTAGGTATTGTGTCGATAGTCATTTTACTGTAATTTTGCATCTAATAAAACTGAACATTTTTTAATTATCATTCTATATTTAGAATGAACCATTCACACTCAAATACGTTTAAAAAAACTAAACATCTAAAAATGAGTAAATACAATTCAGGTTCATTGTCAGCAGAACAATATGAACTCTTCACCACTTTCGCTAATTCACTTAACAAGGAACAACTTGCTTGGGTGTCAGGTTATTTATCAGGTTTATCCGCTAGTAAATCGGAACAGTTTTCATTAATTGAAGAAAATGAAGTAGCTACATCTGCAGCTATTAATTCTTTGGTGTCAACCGAGCCTTTAACAATTCTGTACGGCTCTCGTACTGGAAATGGAGAGGGCTTGGCGCAAATCGCTTTGAAAATGGCGACAGAAAAAGGAATTAAAGCCACTCTTAAAAATATGGGGGATTATAAAACCCGTGATTTAAGTGCAGAGAAAAACCTTTTGGTTATCGTTTCTACCCATGGTGATGGGGTTCCACCGTTTACTGCGAAAGAACTTCATGAATTTATTTTTGGCAAACGCGCCCCTCAATTAGTAGGTGTTAATTATGCTGTTTTGGGATTGGGTGATTCAAGTTATTTCCAATTTTGCAAAACAGGAAAAGATTTTGATGAGCAATTAGAGAAATTAGGTGCTACTAGAATTGTTCCTGCCATCTCTTGTGATGTTGATTTTGATGATGCAGCTGATGTGTGGTTGAAAAATACTTTGTCGGCTTTTAGTGGGGGTGAAGTTGCTCAACAAGAGGAAACTACAGGGTCTGCACCAAAAGAGAAAGCTTTCAAGAAAAAGATTCCAAGTAGAAAATTAAGAGCTGAGCAAACAGCTTTTTCAAAGAAAAATCCTTTTGCAGCGCCTGTTTTTGAAAAAGTACAATTACACGGTAAAGGTTCAGATCGTCAAACGATTCATTTAGAATTAAGTTTGAAAGATAGCGGATTAGAGTATTTGCCTGGTGATGCTGCTGGTATTTGGCCAGTGAATCCATCAAGTCTAATTGAGGAGGTTTTAGCGATTACTAAATTAGACGCGGATGTTTTTGTTGAAGCGGGTGGTGAGTCTAAGACTTTATATGAGGCACTTTTCCGTAATGTGGAATTATCCAAAATTACGACTGATGTGGTAACGCGTTACTTGGCTTTTAAACCAAATGAAAAGTTATTGGAGATTTCAAAGAATCGTGATGAATTCAAAGCCTATTTAGAAGGTCGTGATATTGTAGATCTTTTTCAGGATTACCCTGCTGAGATCAGCGCACAAGAATTGATTAATTTATTAAAACCTTTACAAGCACGTTATTATTCAATCTCTTCAAGTCCAGAGGCTTGTCCAGATGAATTACACCTTACAGTGGGCGTTGTAAACTATAAAAATGCTGGTAGATTTAAACAAGGTACTTGTTCTACTTTCCTTTCTGAAGTAGTGGTGGAAGATGAACATGTCCCTGTCTTTATTGAGTCAAATCCAGGCTTTAGATTACCGGAAAATGCAGAGACTCCTATTATTATGGTGGGAGCTGGTACAGGAATTGCTCCTTATCGCGCTT
>CANFFA010000278.1 GCA_947445425.1 Paludibacteraceae bacterium | reverse complement strand
GATAAAGTTGACTTTCTATCCGGAATTTTTGAAGGGAAATCTACAGGTACCCCAATTGCATTTGTAATTTGGAATGAAAACCAACACAGTGGGGATTATGACCATCTAAAAGACGTTTACAGACCTTCACATGCAGACTATACCTATCATCAGAAATATGGAGTTCGCGATCACCGTGGGGGTGGACGGAGCTCTGCACGCGAAACAGCTTCTAGAGTAGTAGCTGGAGCCATCGCAAAATTAGCACTGAAGAAGTTGGGAATTGAAATTTGTGCCTTTACTTCTCAGGTTGGACATATAGCAATGAAAAACTGTTATGAGACCGCTAATCTTTCGCTCATTGAAAGTAATATTGTACGTTGTCCAGAAGCAGAAACAGCAGAAAAGATGATTGCTTATATTAAGGAATTAAAAGAGGAAGGTGATTCGATCGGTGGGGTAATTTCTTGTGTAATTACCGGTGTTCCTGTTGGTTTTGGTGAGCCTATTTTTGATAAAGTACAAGCAAGACTTGCTCAAGCAATGCTGAGTATCAATGCTACTCATGGTTTTGATTACGGAAAAGGATTTGATGGAGTGAGCCTTAAGGGTTCTGAAATGAATGATTCATTTGTTAATGATGGAGAGAACATTACAACTCGCACCAATAATTCCGGGGGAGTTCAAGGTGGTATCAGTAACGGACAGGATATCTACTTCCGTGTATTATTTAAACCGGTAGCTACCATATCCAAAATGCAAGATACTTTGGATATTCACCAAAATGAAGTGCAACTTGAAGCACGCGGGCGTCATGATCCTTGTGTTTTGCCACGAGCTGTACCTATTGTAGAGGCAATGGCGGCATTGACCATCATGGATTTATATTTGACAAAATAAAAAAAAAGCGAAGTCTGATGCATATCAAACTTCGCTTTTTTATTTTACCCTAATTCATTTACAAATCGCTCGGCTTCTTCGAGTACATTTAACTTTCCTACATCTATCATTTTAAAATTATTTGGAACAAAAGCACACATCTTTTGGGTTGTTGTATTCGACAAATAGAAATCCATAATAGAAAATTTTGGGGTTAATTTTTCCATTAATGACAAAACTTCAACAGAAAACATTTGTACTCCAGCAAATGCAAGTTTATTATAGAATAATAAATTATTCATTCCGGAAGGTTTTGTTTCGCCTGTTTTTTCATTTACCCACCCACAAAGTTGATTGTTATCATCGAATAGTAAATACCTAAAAGTATTCCGTTTACTCACCACTAAAGTAGCCAAAGATTGACTTTTTAGATGAGATTGATATAATTCATTTAAATCAAGATTTGATAATATGTCAACATTGTGTACCAAGAAAGGCTGTCCATCGTCAAAAAACCAGGCTGCTTTACGAATTGCACCACCTGTATCTAACAACTCATCACGCTCATCAGAAACAACTACTCTAATCCCAAAATGATTATTTTGCTTTAAAAAATCTATAATGAGATCGGGGAAATGGTGAACATTTATAATCAATTCATTAAACCCTGCAGCTTTCAGTTTAATAATTACATGTTCTAAAAGAGGTTTTCCTGCAATTGGAACCAATGCTTTGGGGAGATTATCAGTCAGCGGTTTTAAGCGTGTGCCTAATCCAGCTGCAAATATCATAGCTTTCATCGTAGTTTCGAATTAAGTATTACCGTGTTTAAAGAGTAAACAATTACACAAACATTTTAAGGATTTCAATAAATGAAAATGAGTTATATTTAAGCTTTCACTGGGAATTTCTGCTCTATATTCTGCTCACGGTGAACCAAATGCACTTCAACTCCAAATTTTTCATTGATACGTTCTGCCATTTTTTGTGCAGAATATACCGATCGGTGCTGTCCACCCGTACATCCAAAGCTTACCATCAGATTGGCAAATCCTCTGTCCTTATATCGCTTTACTGAGGCATCGACAAGAGAATAAGTATGTTCCAAAAATGGCAAGATTTCACCATCTTCTTCAAGATACTGAATTACAGACTCTTCTAATCCCGTAGAATGCGCATATCGCTCATATTTACCAGGATTATTTACAGCTCGGCAATCAAAGACAAAACCACCACCATTTCCGGAATTATCATTTGGAATTCCTTTTTTGTATGAAAAGCTATATACCCTTACTACCAATGGTTTGCGAAGTGACATTTCTCTAAATTGCTTTAGTTCTGTCATCTGTTTTAGTATTTCAAGCAAATATGGATATTCCGAAAACTCATTTTGTAAAATGACTTTCAAGTTTTCAAGTGCAAAAGGAATGCTTTGCAGAAAATGTGGTTTTTTCTCAAAATATCCTCGATAACCATAAGCTCCCAAGACTTGTAGTGTTCTAAAGAGCACAAAATGTTTCAATTGTTCACGGAAATCTTTCTGATCGATGGGTGTAAGTTTCTGTAATGCATCCATATAGAGCTGTAATAACTCTTCCCGCAATTCAGAATTATATTGTGCCTTTGCTTGCCAAAGAAATGAAGCCACATCATAGTACAATGGACCTTTTCTACCACCTTGATAATCAATAAAGTATGGCTCATTGTTCTTTACCATGACATTGCGACTTTGAAAATCGCGATACATGAAAGTGTTTGTTTTTGATTGAAGTAGTATATTTGACAGATTGGCGAAATCATCCTCCAATCTATTTTCCTGAAATTCTAAACCTGTAGCCTTCAAAAAACAATATTTGAAGTAATTCAAATCCCACAAAATTGAACGTTCATTAAATTCTGGCTGAGGGTAACAAATGGAAAAGTCTAAACCCTCTGCTCCCAAAACTTGAATAGAAGGAAGTTTCACCATTGTTTTACGTAATAATTCTTTTTCAGCTTCACCAAAAACACCTGTTTTTCGACCTTCGGCGATGGCATCGAAAAGTAAGGTGTCTCCTAAATCCTCTTGCAAATAATAACGTTCATCCGCTGTCTTCGCTATTACTTTTGGGACGGAAATACCTTTTTGTTGAAAATGATTGGTCATTACAATAAATGCCCTATTTTCAGCCACCGAAGTTCCTTCAACACCAATGAAACTATTATTTTCTCCTTTTAGTCTAAAATAGCGACGGTTGGAACCAGAGGCTGACAACTCTTCAATTGAAATTGGATTTTGATGCGTGTGTTGTTTAAAAAGTAATTCTAATTCGTACATAATTTCAGGTTCTGGTTTTGTTTTTTTTGCTAAACAAATGGTAAATAGAGCGTTCTATAATTCTCCTTTTGAAATAATTCTTATTGCAAAGATACAATTTAATTTATTGTGGTTTTAACTTCATATTTTTAATTGAAATAAAAAAGTCGTAAAATAACTATTAACAAAAAAGTTATTTTACGACTTAAACTTCTCAAAAAGAAATTATACTACATGCTTTTCTGCACAATAAGAAGACCTTACAAAGGGGCCACTCTCTACGTATTTAAAGCCTTTTTCTAATCCGATTTGCTTATATTCTTCGAACTTTTCCGGCCTAATGTATTCACTCACAACAATATTGTTTTTCGACGGCTGCATATATTGCCCAATCGTTAAAATTTTACAGCCTGTTGCCAATACATCGTCCATCAATTCCAATACTTCCGCCTCAGTTTCACCTAGGCCCAGCATAATTCCTGTTTTTGCTATGGTATTTTGTGACGCAATGTGTGTTAATACCTGTAAACTGGTATCATATTTAGCCCTAGTTCTAATGGAAGGTGTTAATCTTCGGACCGTTTCTAAATTATGAGAAATGATATTCGGTTTTTGTGCAATCAATAAATCAATCAATTCTGTTTGTCCTTTAAAATCTGGAATTAATACTTCAATGGTAATTCCTTCATTAACAGTCTTTACAGCCAAGATTGATTCCGCCCAATGCGCCGCTCCCTGATCAGGTAAATCGTCTCTATCTACAGAGGTAACAACAGCGTGTTTTAACTTCATCAAGCGGATAGATTCAGCTAATTTTTCGGGTTCTTTGGGGTCAAGTGGATTGGGTATACCCGTGATGGTGTTGCAAAAGCGACAGGCACGTGTACAAATTTCCCCCAAAATCATAAAGGTCGCAGTTCCTTTGTTCCAACATTCACTGATGTTTGGACAGCGTCCACTAACACAAATGGTATGTAAACCGTGGTCTTTGACAATTTTACTTACTTGACCAAATTGTAAATTACTCTGTATTTTCATTTTAAGCCATTCAGGCTTACGAACATAAGTCATATTTCATTATT
>CANFFA010000277.1 GCA_947445425.1 Paludibacteraceae bacterium | reverse complement strand
ATAATTTACAGTATATCTTCTAAAAAACAAATACTATCTAGGACTATCAACCGTCTGGCGAGTAGAGCGCTTAGGGCTAAATCTAAATATATCAAAAAAGCTACCCGCACTAATTGGTTTGAGTCGTTTATTAGTCGCATACCCTACCGTCACGCGAGACTTAACCATTCCACCCTTAGAATAAACAATCGCTCTAACAGGTTCTTCAGTGAGATGCCTATCTTTATATTGTTGATCTCCATTCACCAATCCATCCTTTTTATAAAAATTAGCTCTTTTCAGAGGGGGTTCTTCAAAAGTATTCCGTTTTAAGGGCTTACGATTAGTAGTAACCCTAACAGCCTGTTCTTCGGGATCTTTATGCATGTCCTTGTATTTATCAGAACCATTTACCAATCCATTTTTACGGTAAAATCCACTAAAAAGACCAGCATTTGCATTCGTAACAAATAAATCACTAAAATTTGACATAAAAAATATGACAGAGCAAAAAATAACAAGTTTGTGTTTTTTCATAATCAAATTTCGTTTAATGAAATTAATTTTAAGCATCCAAAGGCAAATTTAAGGAATAGCCAAAGATCTCAAAAAAGGTTTATCTTACAAAGTTAATTGAATATTTCAAAAATGATACTGGATTAATAAAAAAAAAAATTCTTCATGAAAGACATGTATTGCATTCATGCATATACAAGTATTTTATGAATATGATACTCACAAAGCTAAATATCCACCTGCATGGTATAGCAAACCCCATTTCCGGGTTCACTGTCCATCTCCAAAACGCCACCAATGGTTTGAATCCGATTTTGAAGATTATATAATCCAAATCCTTTTTGTTCCAATAAAGCTTTTGATATATTAAACCCATCACCATCATCACGATATTCGACTTGAAGTAAAGATGCCGTTTCATTGATAGAAATTATAATACGATTGGCTTTGGCATACTTCAATGTATTGTTAATGCACTCGATCAACACCCTATACAATGCCACTTCTACTTCCATATCTAACCTTCTGGTTAGATTGCTTTTCAATTCTATATTTATCGAATTCACACTCGATAGTTTATTTGCAAACCCTTGAATAGCTGGACTAAGACCATAATTTGTGAGCAAATGGGGACTTAATTTACAGGAAATTTCTTTAACCGAAGTAAGCGCATCCTCAATCACCTGTTCGGTTTTTTGCAGTATATCTTTTCTAACCAGACCATCTTTGGATTTATCCAACCATTGTAAATACAGTTTTATAGTTGACAACAATGGACCAATACCATCGTGAAGTTCTTTCGAGAAATGAGCTTTTTCACGTTCCTCGGTTTGAATGATGGCATGCAACATTTTTTTGTTCTGAATTTGCATTTTAGCCGTAACATCATGAGCAATGCCATAAATGAGGTGTTTCTTAAGATTGTAAGTTAATCGAAAATCAACATAAATAAGCGATGTCTCTTTTTGAACACAGATTTGTTCTACTTGAAAAAAATCATTTTCATCATGATGCGCATTGATAAAAACTTCCAATGGAAGATGATTCTCTGAACTTATCAATTGCATCAAAGGCATACCAATTAACTCTTGACTGGAATATCCAAATAAGGTGCACATGGCATTATTAGTAGATAGTATTTTGCCATCCTGAACGATAAATACACCATCTGATATATTATCAATCAACTGCTTAATGGCCCTCTTTCTTTCTATGTTCAACTGTTCAGCTTCAACACGCTCAGTTATATCGGAAATAATGATGTGGCGCACGGCTCTTCCCGCTAGTAGAAGATTATGTGCCGAAATATTCACAATGATCTCCTCGCCATTCTTCTTACGATGCTTAACATTCTCAACCAGTGAGTATTCACCCGTAAATTCTGAAAGGGATTTCAATAAATTGGGAAGTTCAGCTTCGGAACGAATATCTTTAATCGTCATCGAAAGAAACTCGACTTCTGAATAACCATATAGCTCAATAGCCGCCTTATTTACTTCAAGAAATGCCAGTGTATTATTATCATAAATCCAAGAGGGTTGAGGATTGTGAGTAAACATAAACCTATACCGCTCTTCACTTGCAGCCAATTCTATTTCCACTTGTTTACGAAGAAAGGCCTCACCAATATTATCGGCAATAATCTCCAAAATCTCAACGGTTTCGAGTGAGAAGAAGTCTTTTACTTTGGCATTTAATTGTATTAATCCGAACACTTTGGATTTTGCTCGAATGGGAAGAATGGCTATGGAAAGAAAGCCTTGGTGTATGCACTCATTTCTTACTTGGACGCGATCATCATCTTTTGCCTCCAACTTGAGCATTGGAAGTGAGTCATTGGTTAAAAAGCTACCCCTTTTGGTTATAAAAGGACTTTCTGGATTGTACTTACCCGAAATAATCATTCCGCAGGTACAAGCCAAATGCAGTTTTCCATCACAATCTCTACACAAGCCACCTTTAGGACTAAAATCCAACAATGAATTCTCCTTCCTAAGGAAGTCCTGGGAGAAACCACAAGAAGAGATATATGGATAATTATCTCCCTCTTGAAAACGAATTCCTACCGCATCTACCCCAGTATAGCTTTCAACAATCTTACAAACCTGCTGCGTCGTCTTTACAAAGGGCTCTTTTCCGGCGAGAAGTTGAAGAACAACCCGACTCATCTCCGCCATTTTTTCCCGCTTCCTGCGCTCGGTAATATCTACTGCTGTTACATTACAGGCTAGATCAGTCGTGCTGGCACTGAGGTATAAATACTGTGGCCTTTGTTCAGGTATCTGCAAACAGATTTCACAATTTTGTTTTAATCGCGTCGCAAAGGCATTTTCCAAAAAAACATTAAAAGTTTCACGACTATCATCTGTAATAAAAACTCCAAAAACAGCATTTATTAATTGAGAACGAACTTTACCCAAGGCTTTTGCACCACTAAAGTTTATTTTCAAAATTTCCCCTTTACTAGAAAGAGAGAAGTAAATGGTAGCAGCAAAATCATATAGATCAGTCAATTGCTCCACGGCAATACGGGCCTCGTTGATAGATTGAAGCAGTTCATCATTTTGCATTTCCAACTCAACTTGATACACTTCCAATTCATGCACCAATCTATGCAAATCGCTCTCTAGCAAAAGTGCACAGGTATCAGTATCCTTTTTTTGAGCCAACAAATCTTCAGCTTTTTTGCGAAGTTTAGAGAAAATGTGTTTTTGTAGATTTTTCATGGTGTGTATGTTTTGTTGAAACGCGATGCAGAAGAGACGCGATGTTGTAGAGACGCGGTGTTGTAGAGACGCGATGCATCGCGTCTTTACAGTTATGAGTGTATATATGTTGAGACGCTATGCATAGCGTCTTAACTTTTCTCGGATCAGGCATTGCACCTCTTTGACATCTCCCACCAGATAGACATTGCTTACGAAGCAGACCTTTAGCGTAAGTCCTTCGGCAGTTTCTAAGGTGAGATTATCCTTGCGAAAGCTTTCATTTTGCAAAAGCTGTAAAAAATTATTTCTATCAGGAACCATCTCTTTAAAGGAACTGATTTCCCATATTGATTTTTCATAAAAAGCTGTTGCAGTATAACCCAATAGCTCAATCAAATAAGGATTTACATCCTTAATCATCCCCGATTCAGCATCTAGAATTAGAATACCTTCTTTGGACGATTCGAAGAGTTTCTGATAACGAAGTTTACTCAATTTTAGCGCTTCATCTTTTAATAGCAATTTAGCATTAGCCGCCAATAAACTTATTTCCAAGCTCTTGGACTCGGTAACATCCACAAAGGTCAACACCACCCCTTCAATTCTATCATCATGGGTTCGATAGGGCATAATTTTAACCCCAAACCATCGTCCATCCTTAGTGGGTTTAACGACTTCCATCATCATCAAGGTTTTGAGGACAGTCAAAGCATCCGCTTCAATTTGGGGATAATCCAAATCGGAAACCAAATCTGTAAAGGGTCGATTCAAATCGGCAGGACGGAGTTTAAAAATCTTGGTAATTTCTTCAGTAAAGCGTCTTATTCTCAAATCTTTGTCAACAAAAAGCGTAGCTATTTGTGTGCTATTCAATAGATTCAACATGTCATTTTCGGCATGTACAAAATCTACTATTTTAGTCTGCAACTCAGCATTCACAGTTTGCAACTCTTCATTCATGCTTTGCATCTCTTCCTTAGAAGTGGTAAGCTCCTCATTGATAGATTGCAGCTCCTCGTTGGTGGATTGCAGCTCCTCGTTGGTAGATTTCAATTCCTCTTGGGAGGCT
>CANFFA010000276.1 GCA_947445425.1 Paludibacteraceae bacterium | reverse complement strand
TTAGTTCGTAGCTCAAAGTTGGAAGCCTTTTAATAAATTCATCTATAATAAATTCATCTACAATATGCTTTGAGAAAATTCCTAATTGTTGAGTAAGCTTTGGCTGCACAATGTACTTTAATCCGAATTTGCGTTTTATAGGTAAAGGCATTATGAATTCATAATTGTCACTAACCAAGGCTTCCCAGCCTGGGGAGACAATATTTAAATACCATGAATATGCATAAGTTAACTGATTGATTGATTGGTCGATAGTGTGATTCCATCGTTCGAAATCAATGTCTTTGTTTTTTAGATGCTTAATCTGCATGGGTGGGAATGTCAAATGAGTATTACAAAAGTAATTGTTTTTTATAACAATATAGTTTTCTTGCTCACAAAATTCTGAAATTGCATCATTTATGACTTTTACAAGGAGGGAATTCCGTAATTTTTATAAAATTATTTTTTTTATAGGAAAGATTATTGTAATTTTGAACGTTCAATAAAGAGAGAAATATTATGGCAAAAGATGTAGTGGTTAATAGTGGTGCAATGTACAATGCACTTACCAATGGCAGTAAAATTGTTGGTAAAATTTTCGCTGATACTGATTTTAGAATCGATGGAGAAGTTGAAGGTACGATTACTTGTAATGGAAAAGTCGTAATTGGTCAGAAGGGAATTCTAAAAGGTTCTATTTCCTGCGTTAATGCTGAAATTATTGGTACTGTGGAAGGTGATGTTGTCGTTTCTGAATCTCTGTCACTACGTGCATCTGCTGTAATTAAAGGAGATGTGAAAACAAAAGTCTTAATGGTTGAGCCGAATGCTATTTTTAATGGTACCTGCTCAATGACTGACACAGTTGTTGAATCTAAGCCTTCTGTAGTGGGCGCTAATGCTGAACTTTTTACTAATGTGAAAGCTAGCAATAAATAATTTTGAATTAAGGATATACTATATAATCTAACGTTGAGGTAAATTTTACTTCAACGTTTTTTATTTAAGATAGGATGGAAAATATAAATTATAAAGCCCTAGTGGTTGAAGAGTTAGATGGGGTTTTTAATTCAAGTGTGAAATTTTTGAATACTGATGATTTGCCGAAAGGGGAAGTTATCGTACAGGTTCATTATTCTTCATTAAATTATAAAGATGCCTTGTCAGTGAGTGGGAACAAAGGTATTACTAAAAAATATCCGCATACGCCAGGAATTGATGCTGCTGGAAAAGTGGTGTTTTCCGAAAATGAGGAATTTCAAATCGGTGATGCAGTAATTGTGACTGGCTATGATTTAGGAATGAATACTGCCGGAGGTTTTGGACAATATATTAGTGTTCCAGCTGAATGGGTTGTAAAGCTACCCAAAGGATTGACATTAAAAGAATCAATGATAATTGGTACAGCTGGATTTACAGCAGGGATTTCAATTTCTCGTCTGTTGGGATTGGTTAAGCCTTCTGATGGTAAGGTACTTGTGTCGGGTGCCACTGGGGGAGTTGGATCTGTTGCTCTATCCATATTGTCGAAAATTGGTTATGATGCTGTCGCTATATCTGGAAAAGATTCTGAATATGAGTTTATTAAGAGTTTGGGAGCTGTGGAGATTTTTCCACGTTCTCAATTTCAAGAAGTGGATAAACGCCCTATGCTTTCTGCACAATATGCTGGTGCTATAGATACTGTAGGTGGGCCTATTCTTGAAAATATACTGAAGTTAATTCAGCCAATGGGTGCTGTCACTACCTGCGGTAGTGTTGCCTCTACGCAATTAAATATGACCGTTTTCCCATTTATTTTGCGCGGTATATCCTTGATAGGTATTTCTGCTCAAAATTATCCAACATCTCTACGAGCAGGTTTATGGTCTAAGTTGGCCAATGAATGGAAGCCTGATAATATTGTTAATCTTTATACTGAAATTTCATTATCAGAAATTAATGTTGCAGTGAGTCGGATTTTAGATGGAAAATTAAAGGGGAGGACGATCATTAAAATGATTGAGTAATGATTCTTTAGACTGAAAATTGAATTGGATATTTAATCCTTTTGTAATCTTTTTGGAAAAATGTTTTTTATTTATCAGAAAAAAGATGCAATTTTGCACTTTAGTTTTTGCACTTTAACCACCACCTATTTTTAACCTTCTCCTGAATGGCATTAGCAAACGAAAATTATATCAAAACTCCTGAAATTTATTGTTTTGATGAAATTGAAAAGCGTGTGAATGCCTATAAAATACTTCATCCAAATGTAAAAATACTTCGCCTAGGAATGGGTGATGTAACCCTCCCTCTACCTTCAGAAGTGGTGCAGGCAATGCACAAAGCTGTTGATGAAATGGGCAATCAAGACACTTTCAAAGGGTATGGTCCACATCAAGGATATGATTTTTTAATTGATAAAATTCTCAAGGATTATCGCTCTATAGGGGTCGTATTGGATAAGGAGAGCTTATTTATAAACGATGGTGCCAAATCTGATATCGGTAATATTGGACACATTTTGGGACGAGATAATATTGTTGCCATTGCAGATCCTGTTTATCCAGTGTATGAAAATGCTACAATTATGAGTGGTCGTGCTGGTGAACTGAATGAGGATCAAAAATGGAGCAATGTGGTATACTTAAGATGTACTGCAGATACAGATTTTAAACCCGAATTACCAACTGAAAAAGTAGATGTTATCTATCTGTGCAATCCCAATAACCCTACTGGGACAGTATTGACAAAAACAGAATTAAAGCGTTGGGTTGATTATGCTATTGAACATCAAAGCATTATAGTTTATGATGCTGCTTATCAAGCTTATGTAAATGAGGTAGATTTACCGCGCAGTATATACGAAATAAAAGGTGCCAAAAAAGTTGCAATTGAAATACGTACCTTTTCAAAAACTGCTGGTTTTACTGGATTACGATGTGGTTATAGCGTTTTTCCACTGGAATTAATGGTTTACACAAAAATGGGTGATGAGATACCATTAATAAAACTTTGGGATAGAAGAATTTCAAATTATACAAATGGTGTTTCATACGTGGTACAACGTGCTGCTGAAGCTGTTTACTCACGAAAAGGAAAAGCTGAATCAAAAGAATTGGTTGATTATTATTTAATGAATGCTTCATTGATAAGAACGGAGTTAATTTCTGCTGGATTTGAAGTATATGGAGGCGTTAATTCACCTTATGTATGGTTTAAAACGCCAGATAATCAATCCTCTTGGAAATTTTTTCATCAACTATTGTACGAGTGTCAAGTGATTGGAACTCCAGGAGTTGTATTTGGATCTTCGGGTGAAGGATATATGCGTTTTGCAGGTTTTGGATCGCTTGAAGATACTAAGTTAGCGTTGGAAAGAATACGTAAAGGAAATTTTTAAATAATTTAATAATAGCAATAATATGTGTGGAATTGTAGGTTATATCGGTAAGCAACAAGCTTATCCAATTCTTATTAAAGGTCTTCAGCGTTTAGAATATCGTGGATATGATAGTGCAGGTATTGCATTACTTCATGAAGGTAAATTGAATGTTTATAAGGCCAAGGGGAAAGTTTCTGACTTAATACATTTTGCTGAAAGTAAAGATATTGAAGGTACTATTGGAATTGCACATACGCGTTGGGCAACGCATGGAGAGCCAAATCAGGTGAATGCGCATCCTCACTATTCTCAATCTGAAGAGTTGGCATTAATTCACAATGGTATTATTGAGAATTATGCTGTATTGAAAGAAGGACTTAAAGAACATGGGTTTACGTTTTCAAGCGAAACAGATACTGAAGTTCTTATTCAATTGATCGAATTTATAAAAAAATCAAATAAAGTAGATTTGGCTACGGCTGTTCAATTGGCTTTGAACGAAGTGGTAGGTGCTTATGCTATTGCCGTTATAGAAAAAGGTAAACCTGATCTTTTGGTTGCTGCCAGAAAAGGTAGTCCATTGGTAGTTGGTGTTGGTGAAGATGAATTTTTCTTGGCTTCAGATGCTACTCCGATTGTTGAATTTACAAATAGAGTTGTGTATATTGGTGAAGAAGAGATTGTTACTTTGCAACGTGGTCAAGAGATGAAAATTAAGACCATTGCCAATGTTGAAAAAACTCCAGAAATTAAGGAGTTAGAGATGACTTTGAGTCAATTAGAGAAAGGTGGTTATCCTCACTTTATGATCAAAGAAATTCACGAGCAACCACAAACTTTAAGTGATAGTATGCGTGGTCGTGTTAACGTGGATGAGAATAATATTACCCTAGCAGGTTTTATTGATAATAAAGATAAGTTTTTG
>CANFFA010000275.1 GCA_947445425.1 Paludibacteraceae bacterium | reverse complement strand
AGAAACATATAATGTCCTATTTTAGAAAGAAATGGTACGCCGATTTACACGGTCTAGACGGATTGAAAACGGATTAAAAAAAATGCAAGCATTTTTGATTAGAGTGCATAATCAATTGACGTAGTCAATTATAGATCCGTTTTTTTATCCGCATTTACAGTGCAAATCCGCGTTCCATTTTTTAATTGACTAATCAAATAATACGACATTATTTATTTCTCATTACTTAAGTATCAATTTATTTATCAACAATTTTAATATCTTTAATCATCAATTGAATCGTTGTATTTCCGTTAAAGCTATTCTCTTCTAAAGTATAACAAATATCTAAGGGGTGCAAGGCCTTTAGATGATCATTATAGGCATGCATTCGGAAAGCAATACCATTGATTACATTTTCAGAGCTAGCATCTACCAATTCTAGTTTCAAGTGCTCTTGATCTTTTCCAACCAAACGACTTGTCCCGAAATCCAAAACTTTTTTTGATTCAAAATTAGGTTTCATATTACCTGGACCAAAAGGCCCAAATTGTTTCAAGATTCGGAAAAACTTTGGACTAATGTCTTTAAACTCTAAAATAGCATCTATATCCAATCGAGGGTAAGTTTGCTCTTCAGTAATATGATTAGAGACATAGTATTCGAAACGCTCTGTGAAGGCGGCGATATTCTCTTCCTTCATGGATAATCCAGCAGCATACATGTGTCCACCAAAAGTATCCAATAGATCACGACAGGAATCTATGGCTTTATAGATATCAAAACCTGAAACGGATCTTGCCGAACCAGAAGCAATACCATTGGAAATCGCCAACACTATGCTCGGTTTGTAAAACTCTTCAATTAGTCGCGACGCAACAATTCCAATCACTCCTTTGTGCCAATCGTTTTTATGTACTACAATTGACTTTCTAATAGAATAAACCTCATCCCCTTTTATTATTGCAATAGCCTCATCAGTAATGTGTTTATCGAGGTCCTTTCTATCGTTATTATACAAATTAATCGTCTCACTCTTCTCCTTTGCGAAATTGGGCTCTATCGAGACCAAGAGCTGAACCGCCTCAGAGGCGCGCTTCATTCTTCCAGAAGCATTAATCCTTGGCCCAATTTTAAAGACAATATCACTAATGGCAATTTCTTTGCCCTTTAATCCACAGACATCTAAAATAGCATTCAAGCCGACACTTGGATTTGAATTTATTTGCTTCAGTCCATAAAAGGCGAGAATCCTATTTTCACCAGTAATTGGGACAATATCAGAAGCAATACTCAATGCGAGTAAATCAAGCAATGGAGTCAATTCGGTAAAATCGATATTATTGGTAATGGCAAAAGCTTGCATGAGCTTGAATCCCACACCACAACCAGAAAGATGCTTGTAAGGATATTGACAATCCTCACGTTTAGGATCAAGCACTGCAGCTGCTGGTGGTAGAATTTCATCTGGCATGTGGTGATCACAAATAATAAAATCCACCCCCAGTTCCAGGGCATAATTAACTTTATCAACAGATTTAATACCACAATCGAGTGCAATAATGAGCTTAAAATCGTGCTCTGCAGCAAAATCTATCCCTTGCGTTGAAATGCCATAGCCTTCACTGTATCGATCTGGGATATAAAAATCAATATTAGAGTAGTACTGATTCAAAAACTTATAGACCAAAGACACTGATGTAGTTCCATCGACATCATAGTCACCATAAATTAAAATCTTCTCATTGTGCTGCATCGCTTTCGTCAGCCGATTAACCGCTTTATCCATATCCATCATCAAAAATGGATTGTGAAGATTTGCCAAATCTGGACGAAAAAAATTACGAGCCTCTTCAAATGTATATATTTCTCTTTGAATCAACAATTGAGCTAGAATAGGACTAATACTCAATTCGTCGGCTAATTGGCTTTGTGTTTCTATTTGAGATTTAGTGAGGTGATTATATACCCATTTATTTGTCATTGTGATTTTATTTTCGAATTTTGCATATTAGTTCTGATCATTATTATCTACCAACAGACCTTAGAATAAGGAATTATTTTAATTTATAATTCCTTTTGTTTGATGTAAAGATATAAAAAAAATACATATTACAAATAGGCTTTCGGGATGAATCCAATTTTGAATTAATGAAATTTAGAACCATCCAACTGAAAACAAACCTTATAAAATCCCATATTATCTTTCTACGGGTTAATAATTAGTAATAATTTGACATATTTTTCGTTACTTTACATGCTTATCGTGAGTATTAAGAAGGATAGAACACAAGCAATTTCATTTCAAATATTATATGCAAGAAGATATTAAAAAAGCACTTGAGGTACTACGTTCTGGTGGTATAATACTTTATCCAACAGATACAGTATGGGGATTGGGCTGCGACGCTACCAATGCTGAGGCTGTGAAGAGGATATATGAAATAAAGAAACGTGTAGACGCCAAGGCAATGTTAGTGCTAGTAGATAGTCCTGCTAGAGTTCAATCTTATGTGGAAGAAGTACCTGAAATTGCATGGGAGTTAATCGATGTTAGTGATAAGCCTTTGACCATTATTTATCCAGATGCTAAAAACTTGGCACCAAATCTATTGGCTGATGATAAATCAATTGGGATTAGGGTTAGCACAGAAGCATTTTCAAAAACACTGTGTGCTCAATTCAGAAGACCTATCGTGTCTACTTCTGCCAATGAAAGCGGGAAAACAACGCCAGTCAACTTTAATGCAATTACTTTAGAAATCAGAAATGCTGTTGATTATGTAGTCAACTTTAGACAAGATGATCGTTCTGAAGCTAAGCCATCTTCGATAATCAAGCTCGGAAAGGGGAATTTATTTCAAATTATTAGAGCATAAATTGGATTTGTCATGAATAAAAATTTACTGTTAAAAAAATACATACTATTTGATTTTATAGCTGCACTTTTGGTGTGGATTATATTCTTTGTATACCGAAAATACGTAAATGACATTCGCATTTTCGAAGAGGGAGCATTACTTTTCCCACTCTCCTATTATTTATTAAGTTTCAGCCTCTTCCCTTTTTGCTCTCTATTTATACATTACCTCACTGGTTTTTATGTAAACCCATTCACGCAATCTCGCATCAGCAGCATATTGACTACGTTGTCCGCCGCTGCTATTATTTCAGTGTCTGTTTTTTTATTCTTAAGGATAACAGACGCTTCCATCTCCTTGCCCTATTTTTACGGTTCTCTTTTTGTACTCTTCCAGTTGATATTTTGGGTAACCCTCTTCTTTAGAGCTGTCATTTTTACACAGATACGAAACAATTTCAAAACGAAGAAATGGACCATTAACACCCTTATTATTGGCACTGGTAAAAATGCCAGGAAAATTGCCCAAGATCTAGAGAAACATGCCCCTCAACACACTTTACTTGGTTTTGTTTCTGTAAATGAAAAGAGTGGTACTACCTCGAAATCAATTCTTGGCGACTTATCGCAAATAGAATACATTTTAACGCAATACAGCATTCAAGAAACCATTATAGTTCTTGAAGATAAGCATGGTGATGAGAAACTGTACGAAATCATTAATCTACTTTATCGATTCGACATTGCGATTCAATTTGCTCCCCGACTACATGAAATTTTAACAGGTAGCGCTAAGATCAGTCACGTTGGGATTATTCCAATGGTTACCATTACCAAAAACGCAATGCCGGATTGGGAATCAAATATCAAAAGGTTTACTGACATTCTACTTTCAATTATTGCGTTAATACTGCTTTCCCCCTTAATGTTATATTGTCTGCTGAGAATAAAAAAAGAATCAGAAGGCTCACCATTTTATAAACAAGAGCGCATTGGAAGATTCGGGAAGCCATTTAACATCATTAAATTCAGGACCATGGTTCAGAATGCTGAAAATGGAGTACCGCAACTCAGCAGCTCTAATGACCCTAGAATCACCCCTTTTGGAAGTTTTTTAAGAAAATATCGTATTGATGAATTTCCACAGTTTTGGAATGTAATAAAAGGAGATATGAGTTTGGTGGGTCCTCGACCAGAAAGACTTCATTTTATCAATCAAATTACAGAGCAAGCACCATACTATTGTTTATTATATAAAATTAGACCCGGAATAACTTCATGGGGTCCTATTAAAATTGGCTATTCTGATTCCATAGAGAAAATGATAGAACGTTTAAACTATGACATTATATATTTAGACAATATGTCATTGGTAACTGACTTAAAAATACTAATTTATACGGTTGAAATTATTTTAACTGGCAAAGGAGTATAGAGTGATTGATTTT
>CANFFA010000274.1 GCA_947445425.1 Paludibacteraceae bacterium | reverse complement strand
TTGCTTCAACGGTATTACTAAATATCCAAATTACAAACGAATTGAATTGTTGAAGAAATTGAGATATGCAGTTACAAACAAATCATTTACAATCAATTATAATTCAATCGCAAGAGCTAAAAATCATTTTCCAATAAATATCAAAAGTCGTAATATTTCTGTTTTGACACTTTCTGTTTATCGTGTGAATGCTACTGCTCAGGAGTATTCGAATTACAAACAAAACAACCCTTATGATCGTATCGTTTACCCAAGCCGTTCGCTCGTGAGTAAAAGTGATTTTAAGATTAAAATGGATGATAATTTTGGATTTACAAATTCAAAAGTTGATTTTAACACCAGCGATTTTGGTATTTATGAATTCAGTCTGGAAGAGAAAGGAAACGAGATTGGTGATGATAAAACCCTTGGAACATTTACGGTTACGAATTTGGCAATGATGGAGCGGAAAGCGGTTCCAAAAAGTGGTAGCATGTATATACTTGATAATGAGAACGGGGATTTTACCGAAAACGTTTCAGTAGAGATTTGGAATAGAAGGTGGAGCAGTAATGGTTATAAATTAGATTACGTAAATAGTACTAAAACCGATAAAAATGGATTTTGCCAGTATGCTGATTCCACAAATTCACGCAATCAGTTTTTTTACTTTCAAAAAGGAGACGATAAATATTTTTCATCCGCTTCGTCCTCGTATTATCATGAAGAGCGTAATTACGACAAATATCATTCGATGGACGTCAGATTATTTTCAGACCGATCCATCTATCGACCTGGTCAAAGCGTATATGTAAAAGGGATTGCCTACAATACAAATACGTCCAAAAATGAACTAAAATGTGACGCCAAACTGCAAGTAAAACTATTTGACAGCAATGGAACAAAGGTTTCTGGAAGGGATGTTATTAGCAATGAATTTGGGTCTTTTGCTTGCGATTTAATTTTGCCAAAGGGTGCTAAATGTGGCAGATATATGATTCAATCCGGATCTAAACCGATATTTATTTCAGTAGAGGAATACAAACGTCCCACTTTTGAAGTAAAAATCAATAAACCAAACTCTGAAATTAGTTTTGGAGATAGCGTTCAATTTAAAGGAGATGTTAGGGCTTTTGCTGGGTATGGAATTGGAAACGCTACTGTAAAATACCGAATAATGAGACAGGTACATCAAAATTGCTGGTGGAGACATGAAAGTGAAAAAGAAGTTTGCAATGGAAAACTGATCTCAAAAGGTGATGGAACTTTTCAAATAAAATTTATCCCTGCAAAATCAAAGAAAAATGATACATCAAAAAAAAATGAGCAGTTTTATACTTACACACTTATTGCTGATGTATCAAATACGAACGGTGAAACTCAAAGTGGGGAGCAATCATTTTCGGTAGGTGATAAGTCACTTTTTTTAATGGTTGAAATGAAAGATAAGGTTGACAAAAATCAAATCGTTTCTATTCCGTTGAGCACAGAGACTTTAAATGGTGACAGGCTGAATAAATCAGTCAAGTACAATTTGTACAAATTAGAGGAATCGGTTGATTATAACGAAAACATAAAAGCATCTGATTCATTAAAAATTGCAGAAAAGATCGTTTCTGGAACATTTGACACCAATAATAAATCATTGTCATTGGATATGTCCAAATATGTTTCTGGAAGATATAAACTAATTTGCACAACGAATGATTTCCGTGGAAAAGAAGTGGAAGTGAAAAAAGTATTTATTTTATATGGTGATAATGACAAGCGTCCGCCGGTCAAATCATATTCATGGATCAATGCTCCAAAAACGGAGTTTGAACTGAATGAGCAGGCAAAAATCCAATTTGGCACCTCAACCACTAAATCATGGGTACTGTATGAAATAATGCAAGGCAATAAATTATTGGAATGTAAATGGATTCCCTTTTCTAATGAAATTAAAACATTTATGACACCAGCAAACTCATTTGGGAAAGGGGTTACCGTGATGTTTACATTCATGAAAGATTATCATTTTTATACTGAATCAGTTGAGCTAAAACCGAAAGAGAGTGACACCAAACTGACACCCAAATTAAGCGTATTTAGGAATAAACTGCTTCCCGGAGAAAAAGCCGAATGGACAATGACCGTTCCAGAGTGTGCTATTTCCAAAAAAACTGCCGAAGTTATGGTTGATATGTATGATGCTTCGTTGGATAAACTTTCTAAATTGAAATGGGATTTTGAGCCGAAAAATTTGAATACTTTTTTACGTTCACCAAAATGGGCATTTAAAACATTGGAACAACGTTCGGATAGAATATCAATCGATCGAAATTCTTTTGAAGAGAAACCATTTCAAATGGATGGTCTAAATTGGTTTGGTTTACATCAGTTTAACTCAAATCTATACAAGTATGGGAAAAGTAACATGATTGTTGTTGGCTACGGAAGCAGGAGATCTAGATCATCGAATGAAGGTGTTGAGCTGAAGTCACAAGATCAAATTTCTGATGTAAATGTGGCTATGACTAATCAAGCTGTGGACGATGAAAGAGCTGGTAATGATATGGTTGAAATTCCATATCAACACATTTCACAAAAACCGTCTAAAACTGACATCACCCCCCGCACCAACTTCAACGAAACCGCCTTCTTCTACCCCCAGCTCCGTACAGACTCGCTAGGTAATGTGAAGTTTAGCTTTACGGTTCCCGAAAGTCTCACCCGTTGGAATGTGAAGATGTTGGCACACACCAAAGATTTGTATTTCGGACAAGGAGAGGCACAAGTGGTCACGCAAAAGGACTTGATGGTACAAATGAACTTACCACGCTTTGTTCGTCGTTCAGATAAATTAGTCTTGAGCGCTAATGTAGTGAACCTAACTGATAAAGAATTAACTTCCAACGTTAAGTTTGAACTGATCGATCCAGCTACTGAAAAGAACATTCAATTGAAAGATGCTGCAACTAGAAAGGTAATTTTGGCTCCCAACGAAACCAAAACAGTCGAATGGGAAATCAATGAATTCTCCCCTTATGAATTGGTGACCTGCAAAGTCATTGCAGAAGCTGGCGACTTTAGCGATGGGGAACAAAAATACTTACCTATTCTACCTGACAAAGTTTTGGTAACAGAAAGTATCCCTTTGATTCTGAGGGGAAATGAAAACCGCACCTTCAACTTTGACAATCTATTACAAAATGGTACTAAAGTTGACAACAAAAGCCTAACCGTAGAGTTTGCATCTAACCCGACTTGGTATGCCATACAAGCTTTGCCTAGCTTATCAAAACCTGAAGGTGATAATGCATTTGATTATCTTACAGCCTATTATGCCAATCGTTTGGCGGGAACTATTGTTAATTCAAATCCAAAAATCAAGTCTGTAGTAGAGCAATGGAAACTTGAAAATGGAAATCGTGAAGCCCTACTTTCAAATTTAGAGAAAAATACAGAGTTAAAAAACATCCTTTTGGAGGAGACGCCCTGGATAATGGCAGCTAAAAATGAAACGGAACAAAAGCGACAAATTGCTCTGTTGTTCGATTTGAATCAACAAGAAAATCAGGCTCAACAATATCTGGACAAATTAAAAACTTTGCAATTAGCCTCTGGTGGATTTGCCTGGTTCAAAGGGATGAGCGAAAGTCGGTATGTGACACAGGCTATTTTGCTGAACTTGGGACGATTAAAAAAAATGGTCAACGGACAGCGATCAACGGACAACAGTAGCACATTAGTTATTAAGGCATTAGGATATTTAGATTTAGAAATAGCAAGGGACTTCGAAAATTTAAAAAAACACAATAAGAATTACGAAAAAGAGCATTCCATAGATAATATTCAACTGTACTATCTGCACCTTCGGTCTGAATTTCCAGAAATAGAGATTGCGGAATCTGCAAAAGATGCCGTACAATTTTACACTTTACAATCAGAAAAAAAATGGACTGACTTTACGCTTTACGGCAAAGCGATGATGGCGGTAGTAGCCCATAGGAATGGCGAAATTGAACTCGCGAATAACATCCTAAAATCACTGAAAGAAAATGCCTTAAAAACAGATGAATTGGGAATGTATTGGGCTAAAAACCAGGCAGGATATTTTTGGAACGAAAGACCAATCGCTGTTCAAAGCGCAATGATTGAAGCCTTTGCAGAAGTATCGAAAAACCAGTCGGACGTGGAAGAATTAAAAATATGGCTGCTCAAACAAAAGCAAACCCAAAGTTGGGATTCACCACTTTCTACTGTGGATGCCGTCTATGCACTCATAAATTATGGTTCTGACTGGTTAAAAAGTGATGGGAAAGTGAAT
>CANFFA010000273.1 GCA_947445425.1 Paludibacteraceae bacterium | reverse complement strand
GCACCTAAAGAACTTGCAAACGGTACTGCAGTATTAATTTGCCCAGGAGGTGGATACAGAGGCATCTCTGTGGAAAATGAAGGTTCAAATGTAGCCTTGTGGTTAAACAAATTGGGGGTTACTGCTTTTGTTCTCTATTATAGAATGCCGAATCAACACACAACCGTACCTTTGGAAGATGCGCAGACTGCTATTGAGATCATAAAATCTAAGTCTAAAGAATGGCATATTGAAGCAACTAAAATTGGTATTATGGGCTTTTCAGCAGGAGGTCATTTGGCATCAACAGTTGGAACACATTTCACAAAGAAAAATCGTCCTGATTTTATGATATTGGGCTATCCCGTTATCAGCATGAACAAGGAGATCACCCATGCAGGATCGCGCAAAAATTTGATTGGTGAAAACGCGACGCCTGAAATTGAAAAGCTATATTCCAATGAACTTCAAGTCACCAAAAACACACCACCAACTTTTATTGTTTTAGCTTTGGATGATAAAGCAGTACCCGTAGAAAATAGCTATCGTTTCCACAAATCCCTTCTAGCCAATGGAATATCCTCAGAAATACAGACTTTTGATTTGGGTGGTCATGGTTTTGGTCTGCGTAAAAAAGGACTACCTGTGGACAATTGGACGGATTTATTAGAAGCATGGCTAAAAAAGAACAAATTGATAAAGTAAATTAAGCCCCTGAACATAAGTTTAAATTAAATATGTACAACGAACAAACCAATGATGCCATAGCCCTATTACAAGGGATGATATCCATTTCCTCCTTTAGTAAGGAAGAAAAAGAGCTAGCTGATTTTTTGGAACAAGAAATACAAGCAAAAGGATATACCGTTTCACGCAAAGGAAATAACCTATGGCTAATGAATCCAGGATTTGACTATAACAAACCGACTATTTTATTCAATTCGCATATTGATACTGTTAAACCCGTAGCAGCCTGGCAACGCAATCCATTCAGTCCTCTTATAGAAGAAAACAAACTATTTGGATTAGGAAGTAATGATGCTGGAGCGAGTGTAGTTTGCTTGTTACAAGCCTATTTCTACCTAACTCAACAACAACAGACTTACAACATAATATTTGCTGCCTCGGCCGAAGAGGAGATTTCTGGAAAAAATGGACTTGAGTTACTCCTTTTAGAACTCCCAAAAATCGATTTTGCCATCGTAGGTGAACCTACTAAAATGGACATGGCAGTGGCTGAGAAAGGATTAATGGTGATTGACTGTACCGTTCATGGGAAAGCTGGACATGCAGCTAGAAATGAGGGAGATAATGCCATTTACAAGGCAATGAAAGATGTAGAGTGGTTTCGCAGCTATGAATTTGAAAAGAAATCAGATTTATTGGGACCAGTTAAAATGTCTGTCACACAAATAAATGCGGGTACCCAACACAATGTAGTTCCAGACAAATGCACTTTTGTAGTAGACATTAGAAGCAATGAACTGTATACAAATGAAGAAATATTATCAACAATCCGCAGTCACGTTTCAGGAGAAGTCACCGCCCGCTCAACTCGTTTAAGCTCCACTGCTACACCTTTGGACCATCCTGTCGTAAAACGAGGTATCACTTTAAATTGTAATGCCTACGGCTCTCCTACCCTTTCAGATCAAGCCTTGATGCCTTTCCCAAGTGTAAAAATGGGACCGGGTGACTCTGCAAGATCACACACGGCTGATGAGTACATTCTATTAGATGAAATAGAAGAGGGTATTAATAAGTACATTGCCTTACTTGATGGATTAAAATTTTGACGCAATTACGAAGATTAGCTTAGAACTATCCTAATAATTTTCAACAAAAAGCTGCTGGACAGGATTGTCCAGCGGCTTTTTTGCTTAAGATACAAAAATAACATCCGAAAGGAGGAGTCAAAACTCGACCTAATTATCTGTTTAAAATACTGATAATAAGAGAAAAGTGTAGTTACTTATCCCTTGTAGCATATTTGTCAAATCAATAATTTTGCACCATAGAATTTATAAAGCGCAACAAATTAATTAAAGTGAAGTCCATAACACTATAACAAGGGGGCGTAATCCGAAAAGCCTTACGAGTAGGAACATCCTAAAATTATAAAAAATGAAAAGAAAAAATGCAGTGCTTCTATTTACCCTCCTATTCTCAGGATGGAGTCTTCAGGCCCAAATTTTTGTGGGAGGAAGTTTGAGTTTGAATTCCAGTAAAGCCTCCTCAACCACAGGATCGACGACCACTGAACTTGGAAAAAACTTCTATTATGATTTTTCACCAGAAGTCGGTTATTTTTTAAGCGAAAATCTAGCCATTGGCCTAGGTTTGGGAATCGGAAACAACAAAACAACTACGCCAATTACAGACAGTGAGCACAGTACAACCAACTGGTCTATACGACCTTTTGCCAGATATTATGCTATGAAAGTTGGTAGCTTTTCTGTATTTGGTGAGGGTGCATTGGCTTTGGGGGGTAGCTCTTCAGAAACGACTTCTGGGTCAACAACCACTGACGGATTAAGTACTAGTACTTTTGGCATCAGTATTCAACCTGGATTTGCTTATGACTTGAGTGATAAAGTTTCTTTACTTGCTAAAATAGGAGGAATTTATTATAATACGAATGGGACTTCAATTACGAATGGAACTGGTGCCAATGCTGTCAAAACAGAAACCTCAAATCCGAGTTTTGGATTGGGACTCAATTTAAGTAGCATTTCATTTGGAGCAATTGTAAAACTATAGAATTTGCATGTTGCATGTAAAGATGAAACTTAAAGATAAAAAGACAAAAGAACAAAGACTAAGACAGAAATGCCTATTAATCTTTGTTCTTTTGTCTTTCTGTCTTTATTCTTTTGTCTTTAATCATTAAAGAGTTCAATTCCATATTTATCGAGTAATCCCACCACACCAGTTCTGGAGAATTTTGCTTTCTTGATACGATTATTTTCTGGATCAATGGAATAATTGAAAGCGGTTCTGAAATCAGCCTTTTCGAGTAATGTTTTGTAAAAAATAGCCCTATTGAAATCACAGTTGTCAAATACCGCAGCAGAAAGATCGGTCTCTGAAAAGTCGGCTTCATGCAAGTTACAGTTTTTGAATCTCGTCTTTTTTAACTTTAGCTTTTGAAAAACGGAGAGTTTCAATAAGCAATTCTCAAAATCTACAGATAATAAAAAGGGATTGCAGGTTTCAAATTGTACCCCCAGCAATTTACAATCCTTAAAACAAACATCATTCAACCCAGTATTTAAAATCGTAGCCAAACTAAAATCACAATCAATAAATTTGCATTCTCTGAAGGTAATATGGGATAGATCAGAGCTGTAAAAATTACAGTTCTCAAAACTACAATTTTCATATTCACCTCTATCCAAGGGTATTAATGTGTAGTCGATGCGTTCAAAGCTTTTATTTTCAATCATTCTATTTTTTCTTAGTTTTCAATGGAGAAGGTAGAAATGCCGCTTCTGAATAATCATTGTTTATATTCCAAAAAATCCACCCTTTGTAACCTGCTTCGTAAACAGCATTGATTTGCTCTCTAACTTGCTTGGCACCATATACTTGAAAATTTCCTTCCCCGAGTTCTTCGAAAGTGAAATTCTGCAAATAAGGCCTAAACTTAGCACGATAATTATCAACTTTACTCACTCTAGTATGAGCTTTGGTAATGGCATTCAACACGATACCGTGTGGGTCTAAATCTGGTTTTGGGAAGATCTGACCATTTAACGAAGTACCTTTATAATAATGCGATGGGTAAACCATAGGTGAAATATAATCAACATCTTTGCCTATCAGTTCCAGATATTGTCCTATCCCTTCAGTATCAGCAGGGCTTTCGCAAATGATTCCAAAAACATCGGCAGAAAGAATGGTCTTGGGCAATTGCTCACGGGCATAGCCTAAAAAGCCATTGATCGCCTCATATTTTTCCAATTTTGTACCTCCAAAATCAACTGTAGTCATATCACCATTGTTGGTAAAACGGACATAATCGAATTGAATTTCGTCAAAACCTAATTTTACAGCCTCTTTAGCAATATCAACTAAGTAAACCCAACTCTCTTTCTTGTATGGGTTTAACCACGCCACTCCATCTTTGTCTTTCCATACTCCCCCATTTTTGCTTTGCAAAGCAAGGTCTGGTCTTTTTAACGGTAACACTGGATCTTTAAAACAGACAATGCGTCCAATCACCCGAATATTATTTTTGTGCAAGGCACGAAGGGTTAACGTGGGATCAAATTTTTTAATGCTCGTTTTTAACTCTTGAACCAATTTGACTTTCGAAGGATAGCTTAGATAGCCATC
>CANFFA010000272.1 GCA_947445425.1 Paludibacteraceae bacterium | reverse complement strand
AAATGGGATATTAGAAGGTATAAACTCTAAAATTCAACTTGCAAAAAGAAGGGCAAGAGGATATAGAAATCCAAAGAATTTTATCAACATGATATACTTCATTTCGGGGAAACTCAATTTTGATTACCCACCTTATTCGTTATAGAGCCCATTTGTCTAGGTAATCCGGAACGCCGTCACCATCTTTATCGCAAGGACAACCAATACTGTCTACATTACCGACTGCTGCTTTGTCTGATTTTGGACATTGATCTTTATAGTCTGGAACGCCATCCGCATCTTCATCCACTGGACATCCTTTTTTGTTTACTTTAACCAATAAAGGAGTATTTGGACATTCATCTCTGCGGTCTTTTACCCCATCTTTGTCGGTATCCATGAATCGTCCAAGCGGCATTTGCATACCAAGGGTAATGTTATAGTTGAATGGACGCAATGGTACATAATAAGTGTTGTCGACCATTTTCGGCCCAAAGAAGTCGGATGCTATGAAGAAATTTGCCCACGCAGGAGAAAAGTTAAAGGCAAGTCCATAACGATTGCCATCTTCACGCAATAATTCATAGGTTCCCGAAAGTGTAAACCACGATAAAGGTTTGAGTGTAAGGGCGCCCATCAATTGGTTTTTGTGGAATTGCTCGCGGTTATAGCTGTTCCAAAGCATCCCAATTAAAATGTCATGTTTATCATTTCCAAAGATGCTATATTCTGCTGATACATTGGATGTGAATGGAATACGCTCGAGTTGATCTTTTGTTGATATCACCTCATGAAACTTTGCCATTTTGAGTGCATCGTCTGTGATTTTGGTGATTTGACCCTTAATGCTTTTGTCGAGACTGTCTATATTCATGTCCGAAAAGCCATTATAGTCAATTTTGTTGGTCGCAACTCCTTTTATAATGGAACTTGATTTCCATTTCATATAACCGATGTCATTTAAGCCAGCAGCAAGGTTAATGTGTTTGTTTGGTTTGTAAGTTAGTCCTAAATCAAAGGCTACACCATATCCTGCAGGTTTGTATTTTAATGCATTTATGGTCGGAGATTTTGAAAGATCAAAGTTATTCGCTGAATCTTTTGAAAATGAGAGGAAATTAGGATCAGCCATGATGTATAATTCACCTACGCTGTTTGTGCCAAAATGATCGCTGGATAAGTTAAAATCAAATTGACTGTAATTGAACTTAACTTTTGCCAAACCAACAAGCAATTTAGTTGTTACCCCAACTCTTAATTTGCTATTAATGTCTCTGGAGTATCCCAAAGATGCTTGCCCAACTATATTTAGATCTGTGCCAAAACCTTTAAAATCATACTGGTTGCTTGATCTTGACATCATTAATTTTGTCATTGCGAAAAAATCCTTTGGTATATCGAAATCTAATCTTTCTTTTAGAGATAGATCAAATGACCAAAAGCTATTTTTCTTGGTATACCAACCAAATGATAATAGACTGATATCTAAGCCTTGATTGATAGAGGCAAATGGACTTAGCTTGCTCAAGAATGTTTGCGCACTGATACTAGAGTCTAAATATGTAATCGGTTTTGGAATGCCTGGAAATACATAATTCGTAAGTGCTGTGTTTGATCCCACATTAACTTTGATCCCTCCTATAACAGGAAATCCAAAGTAATTATATTCAGGTGCAAAGGCGGCATTGTGTTTGTTTCGCTGACTCTTTTCATTTAAAAAGTAAGTCGAGCTAACTTCCTGTGCCCTTATTCCCGAGATTACTAAAGTTAAAAAACTAATATATATAAAGGTTCTTTTCATCTGCTAATGTGCTAGTTAATTAAATAATTTGCCAAAGTTTCTCACTGTGCGAATAGTTTATTTATTTTTTCGCATTTGGATCAAAGTGGATACCATTTGGAATGACCACCCTTAATTCAACTATAAAGTATTGTTTTGAGTTAAGGGCCATTCCTGCCGTGGTACTGGTATTTGATGCTGATACTCCAAACTCTAAGGCGTCAAGTGATGCAAGTGCTCCTGCTGTTGTCTCTTTAAGACTCAGTACCAATATACTTTTTTGTGCTTTCCCTGTAATGTCACAAGATTTGATGACAGAGTCTTTTAAGTGCGTAATGGCTACTCCTAATGGTTGTTTTGCAGCATCAAAAGCTTTGATTTTAAAGCCTAAATCCAATGGAATACTGTTGTCAATTACTGCCATCACCTGTACTTGTTTAGCCATTTTAACAATGTCTTTCAACTTGTCTTTTAGACCGTCAATGGTGTCCTTAAATTGGATCTTAAATTCTTCGCCAAATGCAAGGGGTACATTAACAGAATACTTTAAATCTATTTGATTTTTAGGGGAGTATAGATCAATTTTCTGCTTGCTACCAACAATAACTGGTGTTACCTTCAATACAATCTCATCTGGAGCAACTTTTAAAAGGTTTGCTAGATTAGGCAAAATCAATGGGGTGAATCCAGCTGAGACCCCTTCGTTAACTGCCGATATCCAGAATTTAGACCAAGTTGTTTGTCCCAATACACTGGCTGCAGCTACAGACATTTTGGTAGTAATGGTTGCGTTATCAATCGCCACTCCATTTAATTTTGGAATGATAGATAAATCAGCATCTACGGCTATTCCCATTGAATTTCCTACTTCTATCGTAATCACTGGTTTCTTTAAGTCCAGACAATTTCCTTTTTCTTTGAAAAAAGTAGGGAGGTTCAATGCAACTTTTTGATCAATAGCTGGGATAGTCGTTGCCAATTCAGCCTCAATTAATGAAAGGTTGATAGGTGTCAGTTCCACAGTAGGTGTTATGGTGATGGTACCTAAACTACTGGTGTTCAGATCAGTTCCTTTTACATATACACGCCCACTCATTTTGACTTTTCCAGCAAAATTGAAAGTTCCATTACTGAGAGCATTTCCTAATGATCCAAATACTATACTGTCCAAAAATAGCGTTTTAGTATAGGTCTGATCAGCTGCAAAACCACTGTTCAATACAATCTCATTGTTTGCATTCAAGGTTTCATTTAGTATCGAAACAGGTTGAGTGAATTTTAGTTCATCAGGTAATTTAATGGTGAAGTTGTCGAAGTAAATCATTGTAAATGCTGGAGGCAAGTTTGCAATACTTATCTTCAAATTAAATGCACTAGCTGTTTTAAGTTTTGCAGAATAGATGCGTTTTACATCAGCTGAAATAAATTTATTGATGTTGATATCAGAATTCGTAATTGGAAGGTCCAAGTATATTTTATTTGTAGTAATAGCAGCATCAATAACTTTTAGGCCTGCTGTCGACTCATTGGCAATCATGGACTTGTTTTTTATTCCTTGAATGACTTTTAAGCGTGTTTTTTGAGAGCCCAATGTTAATCCAATTGTTTTGTAGGTTAAACTATCTGTAATTGCCAATGTACCAGTGCCAGGAGGGATAGTTTTGTTAATATTCATTCCAATGATTCCAATACTGTGTGGAAGGTAAAGTTCATTGTACGGAATGGTTAATACATTAGCATTGTTTGTAGTATTCAGACCACTAAATGGTTTGAAATTAAAAGTCTTGGGTAGATTTATTACATAACTACCTGCACTAAAACTAAATGGATCAATGTTTGGATCTGTTAAATTCAAATTTAAAACTGCTCCATTGTCGTATGTAATGGTATGTACTTCAGAAATTGCATCTGAAATTCCAGTAATTGAAGAGTTGAATGATTGTTTACCAGAAGGTATGTCTGGTTGAATGTCATTGGTGACGATGTTCATGTCATCCACAGAAGGGGATGATTTTACTTTAATACTGTACTCTATATCCAAGGCCGAAAGTGTTGCAATTTCACCACTAAAAGAGTAGCTGATACTATAGGGTATTGATACATTATAGTTTAATGCTTTGTCTTGAGTTACTCCACTTAAATCAATGCTGTCAATATAGAAACTAGCAGTATAGATATCCGAAGTAGATGAGAGTGGGGCATTAGTAATCACGAAAGAACTACCTACAATTGCGGAATTCGCTCCAACGTTTCTTGATAATTTGAATTCTGCCGGAAAGTCAATTCTAAAAGTTTTTATCATATCACTTTGAGAGCTAAAACCAAGTGAATTGATTTTAGATTTATCAAAAGTCATTGTTACTTTATTGTTGGTAAGCATAATCCCGTCAATCCGTTTTAGGGCATCTGGGAAATTAAAGCTAAGCGTTTGGTTCATGCTACTATTACCATCAATAACCGTTTCGGGAATAATGAGGTTTTTTGAATTCGTAACTCTAGCTGCCGGGTTGTTCTTTTTTACAGGAAAACTAGGCATCGTTGGAGCTGCAATGGTGTAGGTTTTT
>CANFFA010000271.1 GCA_947445425.1 Paludibacteraceae bacterium | reverse complement strand
TTTGTTTTTCAGATACCATCAATGGGAAAATGGATATTTTCACTTCTTATAAATTAATTGATAAGTGGACAAAAGCTGATACCATTTCGAAAAATATTAACAGTACTTCCAATGAAAACTACCCATTTTTTCTACTCGATGGGGCCACTTTTTATTTTGCATCGGATGGTAATAATTCAATAGGTGGTTATGATATTTTCTTAACGCGCTATTCATCAGAAACGAAAAACTATCTGATTCCTGAAAATATTGGAATGCCCTTTAATTCTCCTTATAATGATTATATGCTAGTGCTTGACGAACAGCGAAAGTTGGGTTGGTTTGCAACAGATCGTTATCAACCCGAAGGAAAAGTTGTGATTTACAGCTTTATTCCCAATGATTCTAAAATACTAATTCATACTGAAGATGCCGATTCAGTTAGACGTTTTGCTTCCTTAAAATCTTTTAGAAAGGGGAATAAATTAAAACTTGAAAGCGTCCAAAATACAACTGATGATACAGTAAAATCAAATATTGCTTTTATTATCAATGATTCAACTGTTTATAATCATACCAGCCAGTTTAAATCTGAGATTACACTGGGAATGTGGTTAAAACACAAGAACAGCAAAGAGAAATTCGAGACTATGATGTTAGAATTAAATAAATTAAGAGCTGACTATGGGAATATTGCAAAAGCGGAAGATAGAAAAGAACTTACTCTCAAAATAATTGAATTAGAGGCAAAAACGAATGAAATGGATAAATATCTCAAAATATCTGAACTAGAAATCAGAAACAGTGAAAATGAATTTATCAGAAAAAAATAATCTATGCGCTTAAACTCTCTATCTATACTGAATTACAAGAACATACAGGAAACTGAACTGATTTTTTCACCGAAAATAAACTGCTTTATTGGCAACAATGGTATGGGGAAGACCAATCTTTTGGATGCCATCTATTTTCTATCTTTTTGCAAAAGTCATTCCAACTCTATTGATTCACAAAATATTCTTCATAATTCCGAATTCTTTATGCTGCAAGGCAAATATGAGATTGGCGATAGCATTGAAGAGATTTACTGTGGCATGAAAGCCAGACAAAAGAAGCAATTCAAAAGAAATAAAAAAGAGTATGAAAGACTATCAGAACACATAGGACTGTTACCCTTGGTACTGGTTTCACCAGACGATGCTATGTTAATCACTGAAGGTAGTGAAGAAAGAAGAAAATTTGTAGATGGTGTAATCTCACAATTCAACAAAAGCTATCTCAATCAACTGCTACAATACAACAATGCACTCAAGCAACGCAATGCCCTCCTAAAAATTGAAACAACTGTTGACGATTCTCTGTTAGATATATGGGAAGAACAGATGGCTTTGTATGGTAATTATATCTATGAACAGCGAAAAAAATTCATTGATGAGTTTATACCGATATTTCAAGATTACTATCGTTTTATTTCAAATGGCAATGAGCAAATTAGTTTGAGCTATAAATCTCAACATGATGAGCATGATATAAAAGCAAGAATGAATGCTACTCGTGATCGAGATCGGATGTTGGGGTATTCTACACAAGGAATACACAAAGATGAATTGGAGATGTTACTAGACAATTTTCCAATTAAAAGAGTAGGTTCACAAGGTCAAAATAAAACCTATCTTATTTCACTGAAACTGGCGCAGTTCAATTTTCTAAAAAGAACACATCAGCTTTCGCCTTTACTTTTGTTGGATGATATTTTTGATAAATTGGACTCCAACCGTGTTGCTAAAATTGTAGAATTGGTTTCAAGTGAAACTTTTGGACAAATATTTATTACAGACACCAATAGAGAACATTTAGATTTAATGTTGCGAGATCTTGCACAAGATGCTACTATTTTCATTGTAGAGAATGGTGAAATCAAGATTTAAACATCTATTGGAGGGTATATAAACAGAAATTTACTTACAAAAAGACTATTCGTCAAACCACAACAACTGATTAAGAATATTTACGTTAAAAATAATTTTGGAAAACTTTTTTCAGTTTTAAAAAATCTAAATTGCTTATCATGAGTAATTTAGATTTTTTTTTAGAAAACTTTCAATTTTGTTGATAAGTATATGTTAATATAATTGTTGGGTCAAAAATTAATTACTAACATTGTAGTGTCAATTTTTGACAAGCAACATACACGTAAATTACTTATTCTAAATTTATTATAAAATAAGTAGAATCTAGATGTTCATCAAACCTGATGAAAGCATAAAATCCAAGTTCCAGAAGTGCTTTTTATTAAAAACTTAAACATGAATTTATTTACTGAAGAAAAAAAGACTTATACAGCAGAAGAAATTAGCGAAGCTTCTTTTAAGTTTTTTAAAGGCGACGATTTAGCAACAAAAGTTTGGGCAACGAAGTATGCATTGAAAGATTCTTTTGGCAATGTATATGAACTTACTCCAGATGACATGCACCGCCGATTGGCAAGAGAGATTTCTAGAATAGAACATAAATATCCGAATCCACTTTCAGAAGATGTTCTTTTTGAGTTATTTCGTAATTTCAAATACATTGTCCCACAAGGAAGTCCGATGACAGGTGTGGGAAATGATTATCAGGTAGCTTCACTTTCCAACTGTTTTGTAATTGGTTTCGATTCTGATTCTGATTCTTACGGTGCCATCATCAAAATTGATGAAGAACAAGTTCAGCTGATGAAACGCCGTGGTGGTGTTGGTCATGACCTCTCACACATTCGCCCAAAAGGTTCTCCCGTTAAAAACTCAGCACTTACCTCCACTGGAATCGTTCCTTTTATGGAGCGCTATTCAAACTCTACCCGTGAGGTTGCCCAAGATGGTCGTCGTGGTGCATTGATGTTGAGTGTATCCATCAAACACCCAGATTCAGAGTCCTTTATCGATGCTAAAATGGAATCTGGTAAAGTTACTGGCGCCAATGTATCGGTAAGATTGCACGATGACTTTATGGACGCTGCGATCAACAACAAACCTTTTACACAACAATATCCAGTTCTATCAAAAGACCCTTGGTATAAAAAGGATGTTGATGCCAATGCAATTTGGAAAAAAATTGTTCACAATGCATGGAAATCTGCCGAACCAGGCATACTTTTCTGGGATACGATCATCCGTGAATCTGTTCCTGACTGTTATGCCGATTTAGGTTATAAAACCGTTTCTACAAATCCTTGTGGTGAGATTCCACTTTGTCCTTATGATAGCTGTCGTTTATTGGCAATTAATCTATATTCTTATGTAGTTAATCCATTTAAACCGGATGCTTATTTCGATTTTGAACTTTTCCGTCAGCACGTCATCCTAGCGCAACGTATCATGGATGATATTATTGACTTGGAAATGGAGAAGATACAAAAAATCATTGAAAAGATACAAACGGATCCAGAAGATGATGTTATAAAAAGTACAGAATTTGAACTTTGGGAAAAGATCAAAATAAAAACATCTCAAGGTCGTCGTACAGGTGTAGGCACCACTGGTGAAGGTGATATGTTAGCAGCCCTTGGTTTCAGATATGGTACCGATGAAGCAACTGATGTTTCAGAAGAAGTCCACAAAGCCTTGGCACTTGCAGCTTACAGATCGTCTGTAATTATGGCAAAAGAACGTGGTGCTTTCACGGTTTATGATGCTGAACGTGAGGAAAATAATCCTTATATTGCTCGTTTAAGAGAAGCAGATCCTGAATTGTACAAGGATATGGTTCAATATGGTCGTCGTAACATCGCTTGTTTGACGATCGCTCCAACGGGTACAACAAGTATCATGACACAAACAACTTCTGGAATAGAGCCGGTTTTCATGCCTGTATATACCAGAAGACGCAAAGTGAATCCGAACGATAAAGATGTACGCATTGATTTCATAGATGAAAATGGTGATTCTTGGGAAGAGTATGTTGTTTTCCACCACAAGTTTGTAACTTGGATGGAGGCCAATAATTATCCAACAGCGAAACATTATACCAAAGATGAAATCGATGAGTTAGTTGCAAAATCACCTTATTATAAGGCTACTGCAAATGATGTTGATTGGTTGAAAAAAATTCAAATGCAAGGTAGGGTTCAAAAATGGGTAGATCACTCTATCAGTGTTACCATTAATCTTCCAAGTGATGCAACAGAAGAATTGGTTGGTAAACTTTATGAAGAAGCTTGGCGCTGTGGTTGTAAAGGTGTTACCGTCTATAGGGATGGTTCACGTTCTGGTGTTTTAATTGCTGTTGAGGAGAAAAAAGAAGATAAGAAAGCAGAGAAAAAGTCAGAAAAAGATAAAAACTGTGTTTGTTATGATGAAGATGAATTTACCCGCC
>CANFFA010000270.1 GCA_947445425.1 Paludibacteraceae bacterium | reverse complement strand
TAAGCTTTTGCTAACATTTCACCATACCAGCGATAACCATTTGGATCAAGGTGGCCGCCACGATCTGTAACAGGATAAACCGGTCCGGCACAAATGATGTCTTCATTCTCGTTCGAGGCCTCTAGTTCTGCCATACCAATCGCCAACTCTTTTCCTCTTGTGTATTGGGCACCAACTTGATAGGTAATAAACAATGGTTTAGTGGTCTGATTATACTTACTCATCACATCACTCTGCATATTGTTCTTGAGACTTTTCAAGAGTGTTTTATAGATTGTTTTATCACCTGTAGGCGTTGTTCCGGCAGTTAGACCTGTTGATGTTGTGGGTAAAGTATAATTCCACTCACCTTGCATCCAAACAATTGCAGGACAAGTGATGGGGCTGTTTGTCATTTTTGCAATGGTAGCGCCCGAATTTATTGTTGAACTAAAATCATTATAAAGATTAGCAGCTACACTTGAAGGAACATTCGCATTAGAATTACTTAGCATTACCTGACACTCTTTGGATAGTTCTTCAATAGACTTTCCTCCAGTGCCACAAGAGGTTGAAATAAGATTTTCCGAATTATTTATTTTCTTTTGTAGATGATTTACCATAGAGCTAATGGCACATTCACCTCTACCATTAATTCTTGACAGAGCAACTTTGGCATCTGAAGCACAGAGATTGGATACCAAGGGCTTAAAGCTACTTAAGTCAGAATTACCATTATTAATCCATACTTGATTACCAATCATATAGTTACCAGGTACATTTTCTACGCTCAAAGATGGATATGACTGAAATCCAACTGACAAACTTTGACCATACATAATAAAATGCTGATATGCCGCACCTGGAGGCAGATCTTCTGAAGGTACTAATTCACCCGTACTTAGAATTAGGGCACCGGTAGAAAAACCTTTAAAAGTTATTTGTGCCAATTGATCGATAGATAATCCTCCTACACCAACAAAGATTTTTCCAACAGTTCCACTAGACTGTTTTGCACCTAACCACCCAGTAATGGTAAGTATTTTACCAGCTGTCCAACTTACGGTATGACTATCTGAAAATGTTAAGGAATGCACATTCATTCCCAAGGCTAGGGTTGAATGATCGGATAATTTCAACGTTGAAGAGCTCACGATAGTTGTACCACTTGCAATATTGGTGGTACTTAATTTACCACCTGCCAAATCAATTGGTGAAGCAAAAGTTGCTGTAGTAGACGTTGGATTTAACCTCAATTCGGCAGTTGGATTAATTAAACTTATCCCGTTGTATGTATTGGCTGGATTCGTAAAAATCAAAGCCCCTGCAGCGGTAGCATTAAGAGTTAATCCGACCCCTGATGTTCCACTAATGACTCCACCAAAGGTATAGTTTCCACTACCAGCAATGGTAATGGTACGAGAACTAGAGGCAAGTGACACATTGGAATTAAAAGTGAGATTTGAACTCACTAGTGCAGGAGCAACAGCTGAACCCAAGGTGAAGTCACCACCAATAGTGATACTCGAATACTTGCCTGAGAAATCACGGTTGGCATCAGCGGCAATGGTTCCTCCATTAATGGTTAAAGAACCGGGCACCACATTCCCACCCATAGCAATTGTGTTCTTAGCAACAACTGTCCCTGCGTTGAGTGTAAAACCACCGCCAAAAGCACCACCTATAGTAACCAAAGTACCTGTACCATTTTTTGTCTGTCCAACTACGTTCACCCCCGAAAAGGTCATTGCTGAACAATCAAATGTTTTACCTGCAGCAACATCAATGATCATATTTCCGGTATTGTTATAATTCCGTATGATACCACCAGTCCTGCTAAAAGTTACATTTTGAGTAACGTTAATTCCATACAACAAGATATCCGCTGCTAAACTCGGACTGGTCATAATTTCTGTATTGAAATTAACAATTGCACCACCCGTTGTTACCAGTGCAGAAGTGTAAGGGCCTGTTGGGGTTGTGCTCCAAGAGCTGCCGTTTAATGATCCACTATTTCCAAAATAGTTTTGCGTTTGTGACAATAGATTGCTTGTGCAAAGAATCAAACAACTCAATGTCATGAACACTGTTTTTTTTAGAGTAAAATTTTTCATGGTTTGTGTTTAGATTTAAAATATTATTTGATGCTAGTGTTTTATGGTGTAAATTTAGTCTTAAGGACTTAAAAAATAATTAATAAGGAATTAAATTTGTAATTAATTTGAATTTTGTCTCTTAAATTTGGCAAAACAAAGGGGCGAAATCATTTTGTGTGGTTGCTTTTCTTCCACACAAAATGATTTTGCCCCTTTATACTTTCATTATCTTTTGAAGGAACTTCTTATTCGCAACGACTACCACTATCACATAGGTTCCATTTTGAAAGGAACTTAAATTGATTAGCTCTTCAGAATGGGTCAAATTCTTATTTAACAACAGATTCCCTGACTGATCGAAGAGCTGAAGTTGGTAGGTTTCAGCCGCTTTCATTTTTAGTTTGAATACCCCCTTGGCACTTCCAGAAGTGAGGATAAATGGTTTTTCATTCGAATATAGAAGCGATTTTCCACTTAAAATAGGATCTACAGCATCTTCAATCAAAAAATCGTCAAAATAAGATGTAAATGTACCTGCACCAATACCCTCATAACCAACTACAATCCTAATAATGGTATCACCCACCAAAGCTCCACTGCCTAACTGTGAGCTAAATTTCTGCCAACCTGCCCCAACTATGCCCATCCCGCGAGCAATATCCACTTTATTCCCAATTGAGTCTTGGTAGCCAAAATCGCGAATGTTTTTCCCATTTTTGGTAATAATATCAACAAAAGTATGTCGTCCCAAATCATCCATTGTACTCTTCCAGAAGGAGAGGCGCATATTGGGTTGGACTGCAATTTTAACATCTGCTATCTTGTAATGATAGCTTGAGGAGCTGTTATTTGAAGTGGCAATGCCGGTGGTTTTTACCGAATAAAGGCCACTTTTTACGTTTGTCTGCTGCATACTGCACGATGCTCCTGAAACATTGGACAAAAATAGCTGTTGCTCATTGTAAAAACAGGGATCAATTTTAAAAGTTCCTATCTCCTTCGCTACACCAAATATATAAGAATAGGGGGTGGTGCGCATTTCAAAACTATTCCGATAATAAACAGGGCCCAGTGAATGGGGTACGGGAACAGAGGTACTAAGTTGCCGTTCTCCCTTGAGCATCTCAATTGCAGCTTTTGTCACCCTTAACTGAAAATCGGAAGAGCACCAAAGTCCATCTGCACTAGAAGTCAAGAAGTATTGATTGGTAGGTATCATCGTCCAATCCGTAGCATTCTTTAATATTGCGGTACCTTCATCATATTCGTCAAACATGGCGATATACATGGAATTTACCCCCAAACGCTTGATGTTTGTGGCTTGATGCCACATGAACTCCCCTGCCCGACGCGGTGCAGCATTAGGAATTCCGACGTTCCATTGCGACCAAGCAGAACCGGGTAATATCACCGGTAAGTACTTTATATTCAAACTATCGCAATAAGTTTTGTCCGCTATCATTTTCTGCCAAAAAAGATCTGCACCTACAGTATCATAAAATCTTCCCGGCAACCAGGGGGAGATCATATCGTAGGTTTTATATACCGGCTCAAAACTTTCCTGATTAATCGCTAGTGGCTGGGTTGGACCTTTTGAGTCACGTTCACCGGTGCGCCACCAGGTGGGGGTACCTCCGATGACATAACAACCACGCGATTTCAAAAATTGAATAAGCGCGATGGTCTCTGCGGCTGTTCCGGGTCTTTTATTATCAATGAAACCCGGTCCCCAAAGCTGTACAACCGGTTTATTTCCGACCTTGGCATAGGATGGTGAGGAGCTTAAGTTATTATTTTGCTCGACGTTATACACCCAATCAAATTTTATAATATCGTCCCATGTATCCGTTAGCCCTGAAGAGCTGATATCATAGCAGATATAAAAAATGCGACCGTTCTCTTCCGCTGCCTGTTTGATTTTGTTGGCCGTTGAACCTGGAGCGTTTATAATGGAAGAACCGATTCCTCCAATGAAACGTTGTACGGCAGCACCATCAATACCGTACTCTTTCATCCATTGAAAATGTTTCCCGATCACCGTTCTGCTCGAAGAATTAAAGAGTTTTGAAGTCTCTCCATTACCCAAATTGGCCAAAGCAGTTGGCGTTAAATCCGATGCAGCATACTCAGTCACATCGGGATAGACTTCAAAATTAACTTTACCAACAGCCGGGGGGGTCGTAGCGTTCCAATGAACCCATCCAGAACTAGAAGTTCCGGTAGAAAACCAAGCCTGGTATCCGGCAACCGATTTACCTGT
>CANFFA010000269.1 GCA_947445425.1 Paludibacteraceae bacterium | reverse complement strand
TTAAAAGTCGAAAAAAATGGTTTGACAAATCTTGATTTCATTCTCAAAGCGCTCAAAAAACCAAAAACTGATAAGCCCTCCCAAGTATCCTACCATATTAAGGATTTTAAACTGAGCAATTCAAGCTTCAGCTTCACAAATTTAAAATCTTATCAATCAAAGCCTAGCAACCAACTAAATTTCACGAAACTTCAATTTAACTCTATTAATGCAGACATTGCCCTTGACGTGCTTGATAAAGACACGATGAGTCTTCGTATTAAAAATTTCAGTGCAGTTGAAAAGTCTGGTTTTAAATTAACGAAATTCCGTACCAGTATTTTTGGGTCACATACAAGCATATCAATTCCAAATTTAGAATTAGAAATGCCTAACTCATATTTGCAAATGAATGACATCAGCCTTAAATATGATAGTTTAGCTGATTTCAATCATTTTGCAGACAAGGTTAAATTTAAGTTCCCAATCAATGCATCTTATATTGCTTTGTCGGATTTAAAATCTGTAGTGCCCTCCTTTAAAACCGTACAAGGACTTGTTGGTGTGAAAGGAGTCATAAGTGGTCGTGTATCAAGTCTTCATTTAAAAAAAATGGAACTAAAATACGGCAATTCCTTTTTAATTACAGATCTTGACATCAATGGGCTTCCACGTTTAGACGACGCATTTATTTTTGGAAAAATAAATCAATTTGAAGTCGAAAAAGCAGATTTACAAGATCTAATTGCTGATTTATCAAACAAAGCTTTTGTACTTCCAACTGCTGTGAATCAAATGGGAAAATTGAATTACAGAGGTAATATTTCAGGCTTTTTAAATAATTTGGTTTTGTATGGAAACATGCAAACAAAAGTTGGAAGTATTTCAACTGATATACTTTTAAAATTTGAAAATAGTTTTAAGGATTTCAGCTATAATGGAACTGTAAAATCTAGTAATTTTCAATTGGGGAAATTATTGTTGGATAAACAATTTGGAAAAATAACGTTTAGCATCAACACCCAAGGACAGAAAACTGAAAAAACGAATATACAAGGACTTGTAAATGCGACAATCTCCGACTTCATGTTTAAAAATTATATCTATCATGACATACAATTTGGTGGAAAATATGATGGAAAAGGTTTTGATGGAAAAGTGGCTGTTAAAGATGCAAATGTGAATGCTCAATTTATAGGAAAAATTGATTTAACAAAAGAGCTGCCGATTTTCAACTTTAATTTGAACGTTTTAAATACCAATTTAAATGCGCTAAAATTAACAAACAGTTACCCTGGAGCGACACTGTCATTCAATGGAATTACCAATTTAGTTGGAAATTCATTGGACAATGTTAACGGATCCATTCGATTTAACAATATTGTATTTGTAAATCAGAACAAAACGCTCATGGTTTCGAATATTGATTTATTATCTCGCATTGAGGCTGGTTTAACTCAATTTGTCATTGCATCAGATTATGTAAATGGATCATTTAAAGGAGATTTCAAATATAGTAGTATAGGACAGACGATTAAGAGTATCATTCGAAATTATTTACCCATCCTTGCCGTTGACAATGAAGTACAAAAAAGTACATATCCCAATCAGATCCAAATTGATTTAAAACTTTCAAATACTCAAAAGCTATCTGAAGTTCTAGCTTTACCTTATGAATTGAAAGGTATTTCAACAATAAATGGCTCTATTGATGAAGAATTAAAAAAAATCGAATTAAATGCTGACTTCCCATCTCTAATGCTAGGGAATCGTCAAATCGAAAATGTGTCTGTCCATTGCAATAATTCAAATAAAATACTTAATTTATCATCTAGAGGTCAATTAATTAATAATGACGGGCTTACCAATCTATATCTTTCATCAATTGCATCTTTAGATTCTGTCAATACAAAATTAGTTTGGCACAATTCAAATAAGATAACCAGTGCAGGTGAGCTACAGGCCAATACAAAACTCAAAAAAGAGAATGGTCGACTCACTGCAAAAGTATCTTTATTGCCGAGTCAAGTAATCATTTCAGATTCAATTTGGAATATACACCCATGTTCTATACATTTATCAGCAGATAGTACCATTCATGTCGGTAATTTTCTATTTGAGAATGGGAAAAAAGAATTTGTACAAGTAGATGGTATCATTTCTGAACGCAAACAGGACAGTTTGAATATAAAAATGAGCAACCTGAACCTTGAATTTGTGATGATATTGTTAAAATTAAAGGGAATTACATTTAGTGGAAATGCTACGGGCAGTGCAACCCTTTTTAGTGTGTTAAAACAACCCATTTTTGAAGCCAAACTTTTAGTTTCTGATTTTCAAATCAATCATAAAATTCTGGGTGATGTACATTTGACTTCTAATTGGGATAAATCAAGCAGTCAACTACAAGCAATTGGTGAGTGTGTAAACAAAAAAAATGATACTATTCTAATTGCAAAGGCTATTTACACACCAAAAACTGATTCCATCAACGTTTTTTACAATACTCGAAATTTCAGCCTTGAATTCTTAACACCTTATTTAGGAAGTGTGGTGGATAATTTCAAAGCCTATGCCAGCGGAAAGATTAAAATGTATGGCACCCTCAAAACAGGCATTACTTTTGCTGGTGACGCATTCATTAGCAATGCACAAGCTACAGTGAAAGCGATTAAGGTTGCATATACTTTCAATGATTCCATTCATTTGACCTCCAAGAAAGTTGAATTTCGCAACATCAAAATCTACGATCAAGAACATAATGTTGGCACTTTAATGGCAAGCCTTTCGCATGGTGGTTGTTTTCAAAATTTAAAGTTTGATGCTAGTTTGCGCAGTAAAAATATTATGGGCTTAAATACGCAGTCTAAAGATAATGAGTACTTTTATGGGAAAGCCTTTGCCAATGGTTCTGTTCGAATTTTCGGGGATGATACGGAAGCTACCATCAATGTAAATGCAAGAACACAACCCAAGACCAGGTGCTTCGTTCAAATGGGTGGTGCTTCTTCCGCTTCCGACAATGGCTTTATCGTTTACGAAAAAAAGAAGAAAAAAAGCATCACCACTAAAAAGGATCCACTCCTAAAAATTGCACCTAAAAGTTCATTCAATGTAAAGGTGAATCTACTCATGGATGTAAATACCAATGCAGAATTAGAATTAATTGTAGATCCAAAAGGAGGAGATCAAATTTCAGCCAAAGGAGCAGGCGAAATCCGTTTGGAATTTGACAGCCATACACCGATGAAACTTTATGGTGCCTATACAGTTAACAATGGACTTTATAGATTGACCATTGGTAATGCAATACGAAAAGACTTTAAAATCGACCAAGGGGGCGTTATTTCATGGACTGGTGAACCTCTCAATGCGCAGGTTAATTTGAGGGCCTTGTATCCACTCACAGCTTCATTGAAGGATTTAATGGATGAAACGCAACTACAATCTATGGGAAGAACCAGCATACCGGTAAATTGCGTCTTGAAGCTTTCAGATAATCTAACCAAGCCAACCATTAATTTTGAAATTGAATTACCAACCAGTGATGAGGGTGTTCGTCAACAAGTTAGGAGTATAATCAACACTGATGAGATGATGAATCGCCAAATTTTATCATTGTTGGCGCTGAATAAATTTTACACACCGGAGTATATGCGTACCGCAACGACCAATGTTGCAGCCAACGACGGTATGTCGTTTTTAACCTCTACAGTGAGTGCTCAATTCAATAGCATGTTATCAAAGGCACTCAACAACAATGATATATCATTCGGATTGGATGTACGAAAGACAGATGAACTCAGCAGCGTATATCAAACCAATATTTTGTATCAACCCAACAATCGTTTGTTGGTAAATGGAAATGTTGGCTATCGAAATGACAACTTATCAGACAATAAATACATCACTGATATAGATGCTGAATACCGCTTAACAGACGCTGGTAAGCTACGTTTAAAAGCTTATAATCACACCATTGATAGAAATATGTTGCGTGCTGCCAAACAAACACAAGGTTTAGGTTTCTTGTATAAAGAAGATTTTGATGGGGTTGGTGATATGTTATCCCACTATTGGCGTGTGTTTACACTGCCTAAAAAACGAAAAGGAAATGAAACAGTACCCTCAGATAATTAATAGTCTTTTATTTACATTCTGTTTACTTTTGGCAAATCTTAGTTTAGTTGCACAAGGTTTAGAACGGCTCTATGTAAATATGCCAGACGAATTAAATCCGATACTGAGCAAACAAAACAGATTGGAATTATTGGAGTATCATAAAGCCCATCAAGTTGATAGCATCAAAAACAGATTTAAGAATAAAGTTATCTTAGTCAAATTTGATAGCGTTCAGCA
>CANFFA010000268.1 GCA_947445425.1 Paludibacteraceae bacterium | reverse complement strand
ACTGGTAATATTAATCCATTGGAAAATTACACACGCGATGTGTCTAACACACAAATAAATACCAAAATCGGGGATGTTAAAATCATGTATGATTTGCCGGACTCTGATTATTTCAAGTGGCAATATTTAAATCCCGATATTTTGGGATTGTGCGAAGTAAAACAATTTGCAAGCATGGCAGCCATAAAGACAGCCATCAATCAAGTGGTTGATTTGGGAAATAAAATGGCTATTTATAGGACATTAGATACGGGAAGAGATTATTTACTAAATGAATATCGGAGTTTGATAGCACCAAAAGTTGAATTATTTGGATATTCAGAGACGTGGGGTGTTAATGGCAGGACGGGTGGATACGACATTCTGAATATAAATAAATTCAGAGTAATTGGAGAGAATTTTAATACTGAATTGAAGTTGGAACTAATCCCCGCAGAATTGACCACTTCGTCCATAACGCTGACCTCTGTTAGAACCACAAGTCGTGGAAGTTATTCAATGACATGTGATTTCAAATACCAACTGCCAAGATGTAAACAGGCAATTTTTACCACTTCCGAAAGCGGATTGGTGGAAAAAGTAAACGGAACAGCGAAAATAATTCAGCGACTATCGAATATAGAAGTTGCACTTTATACAGGAAAAATCGAATTGTGGGGAACATTTTCAAGAGGTGTTGAAGACCATGTGTCTTATTACCCAATGTCATACGTTGATTCAACCCCTGAATTTTGGGCACAAGCCAACACTGAGTATTCGGTAAATTGGGCGAGTCATTTTTTTCTACCAGCTGCAGAACATAGTATGAGATTACACGGTAGCAATGGGATAGTACAAAGTTATCATTTCACTTCATTAATGGATATTACAAAAGAATACACCTTTACACTTTTGGACACCCCCGAAGTGGACATAAACAACATGTTTGTAATCAACAACATGAAGTTTATGCCCATTTCGCTAACACGGAAAGTATCTCAAAAAGGGAGTAAAACGGTAGAGGGGAAATTCTATGCCATGCTTTGAAAATGTAACACATTAAAAATAAATACCGCCAAGGCTTAATTGCAATGGCGGTATTTTCTTTAAAAAAGGAGGTAGATTTATTTTCCAAAAACAAATTCAATCACCTTTTTATTCAACTTATCTATGGGTGAATAATCCTTTTCAATGTAGCCTTCAGTAATTTTATGTGCCGAAGCGTGATTAAGTGCAAATCCAACCAACTCCGTTGAAGCGCCACATTTATTCTGTGCTAGTGTAGCCCATGAATGCCGAAAGGTATAGGTCGTAATGTTTTCTTTGACCTTGGCGATTTCTGCAACCTCCTTCAATCCCATATCAATTGCCTTCAAAAAATTCTTTTCAGAATTTATTTTGTCTGAGAATGAGAACAAACGTTCCACGCCACAGTATTTATCAAACAAAGGTATGATTCGCTTGGGAATAGTAATCTCCATTTGGGCATTGTCATCCCGTTTGGTCTTAGTTTTATGCCGACAATAGATTAGTTTATTCCCCACGCGAGCACTTTTTTCCATATAATACAAGTCGGCCACATTAATTCCGGCTAGGCAAAATATCAAATGTGCCACATCTTGTGCCATTGGTGTCTTTACATCCATTTTCGCTTTGGTAGTATCCGCATTGAATAGCTTATACAAACTAGATTTTTCAATCGACCGCTTTTTAGCCGGATTATTCCTTGGTATTTTGACCCGCATAAATGGCTGGTTAGTAATCCGAATAATATCACGGTCATAATCATTGTGTTCCAAAAGACCGGCTGAGAAAACAGTTGAAATACACAAGGGATAGAGATTCTTTGCCCTTGCAGTATCTTTCAAACTCTCAATCCAATCATTTATCAATTTAGAAGTAATGTCCGAGAAATTCAAACTTTCCTTTCCGCAGAACTTGAGCAAGCTATTGATCGCACAAGTGTAATTGGAAGCAGGATTTTCCCGACCCTCATTTATCATCTTATTGGTATAGCTCTTGAAAAATGCTGTATAAGACAACTCCTCATTTTCGACTTTTAAAAACTCCACCACATCTTGTACAGACCATGACTCTGTATTGAATTTATTCAACCTTTCGATATACTTTTTAATGACCGGGGCAATTTCAGTGATAACGAAAAAGTCCTTTATCTTGGTACCTGAAATTTGTTTGCCCGAAACGACATAACTTGTAGTAATGTAAGCTGGCTTTGTGTTTTGAATAACCCTAATGTAAACTTTAGCATACCCATCGCTCTTTAAGCTTCGTATGCACGGCTCAAATGTTGCCATAATTTTTGTAAGTTATTTGTAAGTTAATACTCATTTGTAAGTTTTTTGTAAGTAAAAACTGTCATTTTAGGAGTTGTTTTGCCAATTTTGCCATTTTTGGGCACAAAAAAAAGCGTCTGTAATTGACTTACAAACGCTTTAACTACTTGATTTACTGGCGGAAGCTACGAGATTCGAACTCGTGGTACGGTTGCCCGTACGTCAGTTTAGCAAACTGGTGGTTTCAGCCACTCACCCAAACTTCCCTGAACTTTTTTGCTTTAGCGAGTGCAAAGATAGAAAAGAATTTTCGATTAGACAAGCCGTTTTAGGAAACAATGTCGTAAATTTATTTGTAAAATTAACTATTGATTGATTATCCGCAATTTACATATAAAAAAATAAAATTATTAATTGTCTCAAGGCTTCATTTTATAGTTTGTCAAAACAAAACCGTATTTTTGTAGCTGTATTCATCCCAAAAGTAGACCGTAAATCATGTCGGAAGAGCAGTTAGAAAAATTAGCAGAAATTGAAAAGCTTGATCAGATTGAAAAAACTGAAGAACAGTTAGACCTAAAAGCAAAGGTCCCTAAATGGAAAAAGCCGTTTCTTATGGCTGGTTTGCTTGCCCTAACTTTTTTTATTTACTTTGTGTACATTCTTTTTGCCCCAAATATCTTTCCACGTAGTGACGAAAAATCCTTTCTCTGTATTCCTGATAGTTCTAATTTTGACTCTGTAGTCATTCTGTTGGACAAAGAGGCCAAGGTCTGGAATACTACTGCTTTCAAACAGGTAGCGGGTTTACTGCGTTATGGAGTTAAAATTCGTCCTGGAAAGTACGAGCTCAAAAAAGGAATGAATAACTTCCAATTGGTGCGTATTCTTCGTAGTGGTAGGCAAACCCCAGTTCAATTGAGCTTTAATAATATCCGTACCAAGGAACAGTTGGCAAAACGCTTGTCTGAGCAAATTATGGCTGATTCCGCTAGTATAATTAAACTCTTAAATGACTCAGCATATTTAAGTGCCTTTCAATTGAATCCTAACACATCTGTTTCTCTTTTCATTCCAAATACCTATGAAGTTTTCTGGAATTTAAATGCAAAACAGCTGTTTGAAAGAATGAACAAAGAATATACTAAATTTTGGACTCCTGAGCGCAAAGCGAAAGCCGATTCCATTCCGTTGACGCTAAGTGAAGTAAGTACATTGGCATCCATTGTGGAGGAGGAAACCAATAACGCTGCGGATAGACCAATGGTAGCAGGGCTTTACATTAATCGTTATAAAACAGGAATGCCTTTACAGGCCGACCCAACTGTGAAATTTGCATTGGGTGATTTTAGTATAAAAAGAATACTGTTCGGACATCTACGTACCATTTCTCCCTACAACACCTATAAAAATATCGGTTTACCTCCCGGACCTATTCGAGTTGCTACACCAAAAGCCATTGATGCAGTCTTAAATTTTACCCACCACAACTACATCTATATGTGTGCATCAGAAACATTAAATGGGGTTCATAAATTTGCCGTAAGCTGGGAAGAGCACAGTGCTAATGCAGCGAGATACCAACAGGAATTGAATGCTAGAAAAATCTTTAAATAAGATAATTTGAATACATGTTCAGTAGTCTTCTTGTAATCAAATAGATATGTTAATTTTCTTGGTGTTGTGTTTTATCTAATGTGACAATAATAGCTTAAATGACTGTTTTTGTGTTTTATAATAGCTTTTTTTGTACCTTTGCACTCTTTTTGTTCGGAAAATGTATTTCAATGGAAACGATCAATAGCATTTTTGATCTTTTTTGAAAATTCAATTCCTCTTAAAAATGGTGTTTTTATTGATGAACGATTACAATTATTGAGAAATTTTTGAATATAAATAAGCATACATAGTGAATAATTTAGTTGATGAAAGATTTTAAAATTGCAATAATTGGTTTAGGTTATGTTGGTTTGCCACTAGCCATTGAATTTGGAAAAAAATATAAAGTTTTAGGTTTTGATATCAACAAAGATCGTGTTGCAGAATTACAAAATGGGATAGATCATACTTTAGAGGCAGATT
>CANFFA010000267.1 GCA_947445425.1 Paludibacteraceae bacterium | reverse complement strand
TTTTAGGTAGTTCTAAAATGAGTGGTGGGATTTTTGGAGAAGCCTTTTTTGGAATCATTAAATTGAAGTTTTTTAGTCTGTTTAGGAAATTTCCTAAAAAATATAATTTGCAATTAGTATGAAAATGTTACAATTAATAAAAAATGCTAACATTATCAATGAAGGCCGTACTTTTATCGGTTCGGTATTGATTGATGGTGAATATATTAAAGCAATATATGAGGGTGTTGAATCAATAGAAATTGATGATGCTTACGAAACTATTGATGCCAGCGGATTAATGCTTTTCCCAGGAATCATTGACGATCAAGTACACTTCCGCGATCCGGGACTAACCCACAAAGGTGATCTGTATACTGAGAGTAGAGCTGCTGTAGCTGGAGGAATTACCTCTTTTTTTGAGATGCCCAATACCATTCCACAAGCTACTACTGTTGATTTGTTGGAAGATAAATATAACATAGCTTCTGAAAAGTCATTGGCGAATTACTCTTTTTTAATGGGTGTCACCAACGATAACTTGGAAGAACTTAAAAAGTTAGATCCACGTACGGTTGGAGGTGTAAAGATGTTTATGGGTTCATCAACAGGTAATATGTTAGTGGATAATCCTAATTCGTTGAACCGTATTTTTGCTGAAATTCCGATGATGATTGTTACCCATTGTGAAGATGAAGCAACCATAAAACAGAATATTCAGCATTATAAAGCATTATTGGGTGAAGACATTCCAGTGTCATACCACCCTTTGATTCGCAGTGCTGAAGCTTGTTATAAATCATCAGCCCTTGCTGTTGAATTGGCTACTAAATATAATTCACGTTTACACTTATTCCATTTGTCAACAGAAAAAGAGATGTCTTTACTCTCTTCGGATATACCTTTGAAAGAGAAAAGAATCAGCTCTGAAGTTTGTGTTCATCATTTGTGGTTTTCAGATGCAGATTACCCAAGATATGGTAATCGTATCAAATGGAATCCAGCTGTTAAAGCTGAATCCGATCGTTTGGCATTAATTGAGGCTGTGAATAACAATAAGATTGATGTAGTGGCAACAGATCATGCACCACATTTACTATCTGAAAAGGAGGGCTCTTGTCTTAAAGCTGCTTCAGGCGGTCCTTTGGTGCAACATTCATTGGTGGCTATGCTACAATTGGTGCAACAAGGTGCATTTACGAAAGAAAAAGTGATTGAGAAGATGTGCCATGCACCAGCCGATTTGTTTAGAATAGAAAAACGAGGTTATATTCGTCCAGGATATTATGCTGATTTGGTATTGGTCGACCCTGCAAATAGATGGATGGTTACGAAGGCAAATATCCTTTATAAATGTGCTTGGTCCCCTTTCGAAGGTAGTAGTTTTGATGCTAAAGTATTGAAAACTTGGGTGAATGGGCAAAAAGTGTATGATGATGGTGTTTTTGATGAATCGGTTAAAGGCAAGCGCCTGTTGTTTGAATACTAATTTTCCCCATTAAAAAATATCCAAATGAATAAGAAACTCATATTTGTGTTACTTCCTATCTTTACGATCATTGGATTGCTTCTGTGGTTATTTGAATCTATTCAGTCAGAAGCAAAGCCATTTCAAAGAAAAATTGAATATATTCACAATCAGGGGAGTACACAGGGTACAACTTATTCGGCCACCTATCAGCAACCAGCAGGAATTGACTTGCAATCTAAAATTGAAGCGCGTTTGCATCAATTTGATTCTTCGCTTTCTAGCTATATACCCAATTCAATTATTTCACGTATCAATAGAAATGACAAGAGCGTAAATACTGATCTCGATTTTGAAACGATGTTCAATACAGCAATGGAAACCGCTAGGCAAACCAATGGTGCATTGGATATTACAGTAGGACCTTTGGTGAAAGCTTGGGGATTTGCATTTGGGAATAAAAATCACGATAAACTTCCTGTTGTATCAGACTTTTTACCTTTCATTGGTTATGAAAAAGTACGCATTGTAAATCATAAATTGATTAAGGATGATGCTCGTATTATGATTGATGCAAATGGAATTGCACAAGGTCAGTCCTCTGATATTATAGCAAAGTTATTGGAAGCTAATGGATGCAAGAATTATATGATTGAAATTGGTGGTGAAGTTGCTTGTAAAGGTTTGAGCCCGAGTAATGCTAAATGGCGCATAGGAATAGATAAGGCAATTGATGATACTACCAATACTAACAATGGACTGCAAGCCGTAGTAGAAATGAGTAGTGGTGCAATGACAACTGCTGGGAATTATCGCAAATTTTATATCAAAGATGGAAAAAAATATGCACACATTATAAATCCGCATACAGGCATGCCAGTGAATCATAATTTGTTAAGTGCTACTGTAATAGCACCAACAGCATTACTTGCAGATGCTTATGATACTGCGTTTATGGTCATCGGTGTAGACAGTAGTTTGGCCGTTTGTAAAAGGGTTCCTGGTTTAGAATGTTATTTGATCTATGTTGATGAGACTGGCAATAATCAAGTCATTTATAGTCCTGGATTTAAGAAGTATTTGGCAAAATAAAAACATAATGCAATATATTCAATGTTCTTTAGTTAAATAGAAATATATAATTTTTTTGTTTCTAATTAATTAACTACTTTTGCACTCCAAACAAAAATATGAAACGAGCATGGATGCGAGTATTCATCAAAGACCATGAAAATTGGCATGCGTTTCCATGCGACAATTAAAAAACAATTATTTCCGCATGAAAAAGTACTCGTTTTTTCTGTTGTTATTTGCATTCAGCTTTTATTCATGCAGTGATTATCAAAAGATTTTGAAATCAAATGACAGTGAATTAAAATATACCAAAGCAATAGCCTATTTTGATAAAGGTGATTTTATAGAGGCTTCTACACTGTTTGAAGATGTATCAGTTGATTTCAAAGGAACAGATCGGTCTGAAACCGTCTTGAATTATATGGCCAAGTCTTATATGGGTCAAAAGGACTATAGCTCTGCAAGTGAGTATTATACGACCTATGTAAAAACCTATCCCAAAGGGAAATTTGTAGTTGAATCAAAATTTATGATTGGCTATTGTTTTTATCTTGATTCTCCAGATGCACGATTGGATCAATCGGCTACTCACAGTGCAATAGCAGCTTTTCAGGAATTTCTTGAAACTTATCCTGAAAGTGATCGGGTAGCAGAGGCTACTAAGTTACTCGATGAGATGAATGATAAATTGGCGTATAAAGCCTATTTTAATGCCAAACTTTACTTCAACTTGGGGAATTATTTGGGAAATAACTATGAATCTGCTGTAGTTGCTGCACAAAATGCTTTAAAGCAATTTCCGGCAACGATTTACCGTGAAGAATTGTCTTTTTTGATTTTGGAAGCTAAGTTTGAACAGTCGGAACAAAGTGTAGAGTTGAAAAAGTTGGATCGGTATCGCAGTACAATTGATGAGTATTATAATTTTATCAATGAATTTCCGAGTGGGAAATTTCGAAAAAAAGCCGATAAGATTTTTAATGAGTCGAAAAAAATCGTGAAAGAATAAAAACGTGAAAGAATAAATAATACAATTATGGATTATAAAAAAGTAAATGCTCCTACTAACACTATTTCTCGTGACATGAACTCTATTAGTGAGAGTATCGGAAATGTGTACGAAACAGTAAAAGTAATTGGTAAGCGTGCCAACCAAATCAGTGTTGAAACAAAAACTGAGTTGGATAAAAAATTACAAGAGTTTGCCTCTTTTAACGAAAATATCGAAGAGGTTTTCGAAAATAGAGAGCAAATTGAAATATCTCGTTATTACGAAAAACTTCCTAAAGCGGTACTGCTTGCTACTCAAGAATTTCTTGAAGACAAAGTGTATCACCGCAATCCGATTAAAGATAAGTTGAAATAGACAATTCTTTATTTTATTTCTCATATAGATAAAAGATTATTGTATGCTAATTTAGTTGCAATATTCTTTTATCTATTTTTGTTTGTGTACCTTTCGATTCATTTTTGTATTTTTGTAGTTCGTGATATAGTTTTAATAAATAACTAATAGGATAATGTTAGCAGGAAAGAAAATAATTATAGGGGTTACAGGAAGTATAGCAGCTTATAAATCTGCTACTCTGATACGACTCTTGGTAAAAGCTGGTGTTGAAGTGAAAGTAATCATGACTCCTTTGGCCAAAGAATTTATTACTCCTTTAACATTAGCCACTTTAGCCAAATGTCCTATACTTGTTGATTTTTTTGATCCTACCAATGGCAATTGGAATAGTCATGTTGATTTGGGTCTATGGGCTGACGCCTACTTAATTGCACCTGCTACTGCCAATACTATGGGTAAAATGGCTGGAGCGGTAGCAGATAATTTATTACTCACA
>CANFFA010000266.1 GCA_947445425.1 Paludibacteraceae bacterium | reverse complement strand
TTACAATACAAAACTGCTCCAGCAATTGCCCAATTCTTAACGAAAAACTTAAACAAACCTACCGACAAAACACGAGCCATCTATTATTGGATTGCCAGTAATATCAGGTATGATTTAGCTATGGTTAAAAATCCTAAGCCCTATCATAATGCGCAAGAATTGGTAGATGAAGTTTTGGTACGTCGACAAGGCGTTTGTCAGAATTACGCAGAACTGTTTGACGCTTGTTGTAAATCTGTAGGTTTAAAGTCCTATGTGATTGTTGGATATACCCGTGATTCATTGGGGAAAGTAAATCCGCTGGGTCATGCTTGGAATGCTATAGAAATTGATAATCAATATACTTTAATTGATGTGACTTGGGCAGCAGGATATGTTCAAAATGGAGTCTATGTTCATCGATTTAGGGATCTCTATTTCATGCAATCACCTTCAGATTTCAATCGCACCCACATTCCTTTTGATCCTATTTGGCAATTTTCCACCACTCCAATTCTACATGCGAACTTTATAAAAGGTGATTTTTCTACTAGCAATCAGACCCTAAAGTACAATTATAAAGATAGCCTTTTGGCAATGGGCAAAATGAATAGTATTGAAAAACGTCAACACGAAAACATACGAATTTTACAAGGAGGCATTTCAAACAAACTGATTAAAGATAAGCTGGAAATAAATAATCAATTCATAACAAATGAGCAACTTAACTTAGAAAAGGAGAAATTTAATCAAGCCTCGACACTGTTTTCAAAAGGAATAAATGACTATAACTCCTACATTACTTTACTCAATCAAAATAAAGGAGACCAGTCAAAAATGAGTACTCATTTACATCTACTCAATTCAGCACAAAGTCAGATTCTTACAGCAGTACAATCAGTTGAAAATATTTCAAATGCTGATAAAGGCTTAAAGCAAAGCAGTAATGAGATGATCAGTGTTTCAAAAAAAATCATTCCAGCGATAAAAGATTTAATAGAAAAAACAAAATAAATTTTCATAATGAAGATAGTTCACCGCGAACATTCAGCCTACAAAGACCCTGTAATGGATCTGTACATTGCGTCTTTTCCAAGAAGTAGTTCGGATAAAATTGCATTGAGCAAATATCTTGACGAATTTTTAAAAGAGGAAAATGCATTGTTTGCAATAGACAATGATCAGCTATTCGGCGCATTACTCTACTCACCTATACATGAAGACAAGGATTTACCAAGTCTCATCACAGAAAACTTTAACACACAAAAATGCGTTTATATCGCGGAAATGATGGTAAGTGAAAACAGCCGTGGAAAAGGCATTGGCAGTCAATTATTGGAATCATTTTTTATCAATATTGATAAAAACCAATACTCAGATGCCTTTATCAGAGTATGGGATCAAAACGAAGTAGCCATTGGCTTATACAAAAAAATGGGATTCATACCTTATACTGAAATAGACCAGGTAAAAACCTATCCTGATGGAAATGGCACATTTCTAATGAAAAAAATATATTTACATAAAAAACTATAGGAAAGAATGTTGGATCTATTGACTAAAACGATTGATTTACAAAACGGAACTCCCAATGAAAAGAGAGCTGAAATTTTAAGCTACTTTGAAAAAACTTGGGCAATTGACGAAAAACTGTATTCACAATTAAAATCTGATGAAGTTTTTTACAAAAGAGGTGACGCATTACGACATGTTTTATTATTTTATTTTGGGCATACGGCGGTATTTTTCATCAACAAACTCTTCTTGGCTAAAATAATTGACAAACGCATCAACCCATTTTTCGAATCCATATTTGCCATTGGAGTAGACGAAATGAGTTGGGATGATTTGAATGAAAGAAACTACGACTGGCCAACTGTAGATGCTGTCAGGGAGTACAGAAACAAAGCCAAACAATTGGTAATGGAGGTAATACATAACCTGCCGCTTACTCTACCCATCACTTGGAATGATCCTTTCTGGATTATTATGATGGGCATAGAACACGAAAGAATTCACCTTGAAACTTCTTCTGTTCTCATTCGTCAACTACCGATTGAAGATGTTGTCGCTGGTGCCTTTGGAAATATATGCACTGATAATGGAAAAGCACCTAAAAACGAACTCATTGCAGTACCAGGTGGAGAAATGCACTTGGGCAAACCCGATAAACACCCACTTTATGGCTGGGACAATGAATATGGTAGCCATACTGAGCAAGTGGCTAGTTTCAATAGTTCTAAGTTCTTAATCTCTAATGGTGAATTCCTCGAATTTGTAGAGGCTGGCGGATATAAAAACGAGAATTATTGGACAGAAGAGGGTTGGAATTGGCGAAGTTTTAAAGCTGCTGAAATGCCACTTTTCTGGATCAAAACAGATGAGACTTATCAACTAAGATTGGTGGCAGAAGAGATTGAGATGCCTTGGAATTGGCCAGTAGAGCTGAATTATTTAGAGGCAAAAGCTTTTTGTAATTGGAAAAGTCTAAGTACTGGGCAAATTCACAGACTTCCTTCAGAAGCTGAATGGATGCGTTTGGCGCAACATGTGGAGATGAAAGATGTTTTGGATTGGAAGTCAGCACCTGGAAATATAAATTTGGAACATTATTCCTCGCCTTGCCCTGTTGACAGCTTTCAAACGGGAGAGTTTTTCGATGTAATCGGTAATGTATGGCAGTGGACAGAAACTCCAATTACGGGTTATCCCCGATTCAAAGTACATCCATTGTATGACGATTTTTCAACGCCAACCTTTGATGGAAAGCACAATATGATTAAAGGTGGATCGTGGATTTCAACTGGAAATGAAGCAACATTGCATGCCCGCTATGCTTTTCGTCGACATTTCTGCCAACATGCAGGCTTTAGAATCGTGCAATCTGATCAGCCACTCATCATTCACAATGATGAGTATGAGTCAGATACAGAGGTTGCAAATTCTTGCGAAGACAACTGGGGTGATGCATTTTCAAACAAACCCAATTTCTACAAACAATTGGCTTCGATTGCATTCGAAGTCATGAACCATCAGCCGAATGTAAAAGTACTTGATTTGAATGCTGAAACGGGTAGACTTGCCTTTGAATTGGCTCGTAAATTTGAGTCTGTTACAGCACTTGATTTCTCTGCGCGTTACATCAAAGTTCCTATTCAGTTACAAGAAGAAGGATTTATGCGCTATATCGTAAAAGATGAAGGTGAATTGTTGCTCTACAGAGATGTCGTATTATCTGATTTTGAAGCATCTACTAGCAAAGATAGGATTCTTTTCATGCAGGCAGATGCCAATAATCTAAAACCAATTTATTCTGGATATGATTTAATTATTGTGCCAAATTTATTGGAAGAGTTGATTTGTCCTATTTTATTTTTAAAGAATATACACGAAAGATTGAATGATCAAGGAGTATTAATGCTCACTTCATGCTATGATTGGGACAAAGATCAGACCAAAAGGCCCCATTGGCCAGGTGGATTCAAAGCAGATGGAGAACCAGTCAGTTCATTTAATGGTATAAAATCGATTCTAAATGACCACTTTACGTTGATCAGTGAACCACAGGATTTATTAATCACACACAGAAAATCATCTAGGCTGGTGGAACAACATTTAACAGAGTTGACCTGTTGGCGTAAACTTTAAAAAGTTGAAGTGATAGCTAAAATAACAGGAGCATTACATTATTAAATGTTCATTACTTATATTTACCTTTGCAGACAAAATAGAACTAAAAAAATGAAACCTATACACGAACAAAGAATTGCCATTTGCAATGACCACGCAGGTTATGAACTCAAAACAAAAGTAGTAGCCTATCTTCAATCACAACAAGTAAGTACAATCCATGATTTTGGATGTTTTTCTAGTGATAGCTGTGATTATCCAGACTTTGCACACCCAATGGCTACTGCAGTTGAAAATGGTGATTTTGATTTTGGAATCTCTATCTGCGGAAGTGGGAATGGTATTAGCATGGCAGTAAATAAACACAAAGGAATTCGTGCCGGACTTTGTTGGAACGCTGAAATTGTAGCATTGACACGTCAACACAATGATGCCAATGTACTTTCATTACCCGCCCGATTTATTTCTGAAAAAGAAGCTTTTGAAATGGTTGATATTTTCTTCACTACAGATTTTGAAGGAGGAAGACACCAGACTCGGGTTGATAAAATTTAATAATCATTAGAATAAATTCTAGTATTATATCAGTAGACAAAAGATTAAAGACTATAGACATAAGTAATAGGAAAGATATAATATCGTATTTTTCGTTCACTCCGAAAAATATTTTTTGAACGCAAAGATGCAAAAGTGCTAAGACGCAAAGAAATTCACATACTGTATATCTGAACTTTGCGTCTTCTAAACTTAGCGTTCTTGGCGT
>CANFFA010000265.1 GCA_947445425.1 Paludibacteraceae bacterium | reverse complement strand
TACTTGGATAGTTATTCAACTGAACTTCGGGAGTAATGGCAAAGTTTTGTTTTGCAGGTGCATTAACGCCACTCGGAGCCCCAAAGAATTCAGGGAATTTGCTGTTGAGTGCATCCGTTGTACTGTACTTCCCACTAGAGGCGGTAACAGCATAGTCCTTTGCGGATTGCAAAAGAGAGGGATCGTTGTTGAATTCGGGGAATTTAGACAACAGATCACTGTCCGAAAGATTCGGTTTTGCTGCTATTGTAGCACTAAAGTCATTGAGGGCTTGTTGTAGTGGCATATTATCTTACTCTTCCTGGTGTTGTTGATGTTGATTTCTTACTTCCGACTGCGCTTTCATTTCCACCCGGTAGGTAGTTCATGTAGCCTGGTTGTTGCTGTTGCTGGGCAGGTTGATGTTGATGGTCGTATTGATATTGTGCCCAAAACGCCCCAATGGTGTCGTCTCCTTCTCTTGTACCCTTCTTATCTCCTAGTAGAGCCTGTGCAAGTGGTGATACTTCTCCATTTTCCTGTTGTTTCTTGATGGCTGCCTGATACTGTGCCTGAAATTGAGGATCATTGGCCAAAGCCTGCTTCCCATTGTTTACATAGTGTGCAATGTCTTTTGGGTCGATTTGAAGCCTTGCCACTTTTTCGCCAGTAGGGAGAGCATAAGCATTGGGGTCATTTGGTGATGCGTTTACTGTTATTGATGCCACAGGCGTTCTACCATCTTTGCCACCCATACCATAAGACCACGCATAATTATTCCCAACTTTGTTATGGGCTGAATAATCAGCTGTTTCGGCATTTTTCCAACCAATTTTGTTTTGGGCTGCGTTGTTCCTTGCCGTTTCGTTTTGAGCCTGTTTCTTTAAAGTCATGTCCTGGTTGAATTGATTCCCCTTTTGGTCAAACTCTTTTTGCTTCATGTTCTCGTTGAACAGTTCAGTTCCCTTCTTCAATCCATACTCAGCTTGCCACTTTTGAAGCTCAATGGCTTGTTTCTTAGATTCGGCTTCCATTGCTCTGAGTTCACGCAAATGAGCTGTAACCGCAGCTCTGTTTTGGCTGAATTCTTGCTTTCCTGTTTGGTAATCTTGAAGTTTGGAGTTCAATAGACCATTGTCGTATTGCTCCTGTTGTGCATCGTACAGTTTTTGAATGTCCTTGATGTTCTTGTCAGTGTTAGCCACTGCACCGTTCGTAAGGTCACGAGGTGCAACGTGTGCACCTTTACCTGCTGCGTACATATCACCGAGCAATTGTAGGCTTTGTCCAATTCCAGCCGTTGCCCTTGCTGCATCTTCTCTTTCGGGGGTGAGTTCCGTTGGTTTCTTCTTAACCGATTGGTAAAGGTTGGTAAGGAAACTACCTCCTTTTTCGGGGTCGTACTCCTTTCCGTACACTGAATTTAGTTTGTTATCATCCCAACCTGTTTGTTGGCGCAAGTATTCCGCCTGACTGTTTGTTAGGTTTCCAATGCCTGATGGATGTGTTGAAGTATCTACTACGGATGGGGTAGGAGTCTGAGCAGTTGGTTGTGTAGTGGGTGCAACCGGTTGGGTAAGTTCGGGTTGTGCTGGCATTGGTGCTGTAGCTGCAAGCTTTTCTATTTGTGATGGCATGGCTTAGGCAAGTTTTGTTAGAGATTCATCATTTATAGCAAGCGTTGGGGCTACTGTACCGGTGGGAATGGATTGTGCTGCCGTTGGTTTACTTTTTAGGAAGGAATTCGATATGGAATCTGCAGTTGAACCAATCTGTTTGATGCCATTCCCCATAAGTGCCTCGTAGGAATTGGCATTGCCTTCCATATTGCCGTACTGTTGCGCCCCGATTTGTGCCTTGCGGTTCATGTACTGTTGTTGGATATTATCTTTCCACGCTTGACCGGTAGCTGCTACACGATTTGCTGTATCGGTGAGTACTTTATTGCTTTGTTCTTTGGCCACTGCTTCTGCTTCGGGTGTGGAACCAGTAACAACAGCCATGTTAGAGGCCACTTTGTTATTTTGCCTGAGTGCATCCCTGGTGTTCTTCATTAATGCCTGTGTATCGGCACGCTGCATATAGTCACCATTGTAATTGTTGTTATACCATGCCGTATTGTCTGCATTTTGGTCATTCAAATACTTGTCCATCTTGGCACGTTCGTTTGAGGCTTTGTTTGCTCCGTAGATAGAAGCCCCGATTCCTACGACTGCGCCAACACCTGCACCGATTGCCGTACCTACTCCAGGTACAACTGAACCTAATGTCGCTCCTGTTGCTGCACCACTCAAACCTGCGCTTGCTGCATCTTGTCCCATAATCTTAAATTTTAGGCTGCAAATAACGCCTTTACATTATCAAATTTGAGAACTTAACGCAAAATAAAGTGAACTGTGAATAAGTTGTGAGGTGGGATTAATTCAATGTAATGATATGGACTTACTTTTGCATCAATATGAATTTAATTGATATTTTCACTATGGAAACAGTAAAGAAAAGAGGAGGGAAGAAAGGCCTTCCAAAAGGAGTGAGTGGAAATCCAAAGGGCAAACCTGTTGGAACCAAGAATAAAATCACGGCTGAGCTAAAAGAAAAAATGTCAAACTTCCTTATTGGGAACTTTGACGAGTTTATTAAAGATGTTAGAGCAGTAGTTGATCCGGGTAACAGAGCAAAGATTTACTTGGAAGCCTACAAAACCGTTATGCCCAAACCAAGGGATGAGGAAGAAGTGGAGGAAGAGAAGAAAATTAGTGAGGAGTTTATGAGAAGGTTATTTCCTGATAGGTATAAGGATAGTGAGTAGAGTAGTCTATTTCATTTTTTTAAATCTTGGATAGATGGATTCGGGGATGCATAATTTTATTTTTATGCAAAAATAGGGATAGGGAGGAGGGGAAAAGGACAAAAAAGCCCAGACAGATACTATCGGGGCTAATTTTGTAATGTATGGGATTATTATATTTGAAAGGCGGAGCATGTAAAGAGCCGTTTGCCAATCAAAATTACCAATACTCTATTGTACGCAATCCTCTCATTAAGCTATTGCTATAATAGTTAAACTTACTACTAGTCCAATTACCACGTGAGTCATACACATAAATATTTTCAATATCGTCACTTTTTCTTTTAATTACGTCTTTATGTTCATTGTAAGTAATTACCCCTTTTGTGTCAGGGTCTGTTTGTATTAAAAGATAGTCAGCATCCTGCTGAAAAGTAACACCAATAACTGGTCTGTTGTTTAATAAATCCCTTGTATTATAGCTTTTGTACATTCCGTTAGATGTGTAAGTTATGTCTGTTATGTCTGTATATTTAGACTTAATGCTTATAGGGTATTTCCCACTATATTTCACAAAAGTTGTGTCTTTTTTTCCATTTAAATTAGCGGGCGTGTTTATAATCATTAGGTCCTCTCCATTAAAAATATAATCTTTACGATAGTACTTACCAATTCTAGATTTCAAGTTAAGAGTTAAATCATTCTGAATAATTGAGGATCCTGGAACATATTTTCCATGCGTACCATATTCAATTATAGTTGTATCTGTTGAACTCCCTGCATCATTAGAATGTGATTCGACAATTTTTTCTATTTGATTATTCGAATTATAACTAAGTACTATTATGTTATTTGAATTTGTACTTGTAGTACTTGTTTTTGCAGAAGTGACAAATCCCATTTTATTGAATTGATAAGTATAAGTCATCACGCCATTATACGAATCACTTGCATCTACACATGTTAAAGTTTTTACGAGTCCTTTTAATTGATAAAAAGCAAGATGATTACGTTCCCAAAAATTTTTGGAGGCATTATCAAAAGGTGTAATTGAACTAACTTCATCTTTGATATTACATGAAGTTAGAAACAAGGCGATAAAGATGGCGCTGAGGATAGATTTTATTTTCATTGTTTTAAAAGTTTTTTGGATATACTTAGATACCACTTAATTCTGCACTTTAATACTAATTATTATATTATCAGTTGCAGTAATTCCAGATGTTACACTGTTAACTTTAAATAAACCAACTTTTCCTGCTGCTGTTTTGAATACAACCACATCTCCGACTGTAAGTAAAGATACGTTTGTCGCTGTTGCCGCATCTGCAATAACTTTAACATCAGCATAAGTAGCTGTTGAATAAGACAATGATGATGTTTTAGCAAAGTGAGTCGTATTTTTGACAACCCAGCTTGCAAAAATTGAAGCTAGTCCTGTTGGAAGTGCGGCTGGGGCATGAATAGTTTTCGGGGCACCATAAGCAGCTGATGAATTGCCATTAAAATACACGAAATCGACTTTGATTTGTTGAACTGCGGTTGTGTTTTTAGGTGCAAAGACAGTTCCATCTGCTGTTGCACATGTAGAGTTATTTGCTCCATC
>CANFFA010000264.1 GCA_947445425.1 Paludibacteraceae bacterium | reverse complement strand
TTTTGTCTTTTTAAAACTTTCCTTCAACCTTAATTCAATCTCTTTTGACTTGCTTGCTACAATTCCCGTTTTTTCCATTGCCATTTGAAGCTCAGAAATGTATCGCGAATTGGTCGCACTGTGATAATGCAATTTCTCCACTGCACGCAATCTGTTGGTGATATCATCATCATACTTGCGTTGTCCTGTTGGTTTATCGCCTTCGGGTGAAGTAAAGGGCATATAACGTGCACCACGACCAATTAGCTGCGCTTCTTGCATCGTTGTTTTCCCTGGTTTACCATCTTTGGCATCACGAGTTTCATACAGACGCACAATGTCGTAAAGGTTCAACACATCCCAACCTTCGTTAAGCATATCCACGGCAAAAACTGCTCGAAACTCATTGTCTTTAGCTTCTAGTGAGTTGAGTTTCAATTGCTTTTCGGCTGTGATACTATTTCCATCCACTAGCAAAAGATTTTCTTCTTTGAAATCTTCTTTAAGCTCCAAGAGTAAATTGTCAGATACTACCTTGTGCTCGTCGAAAAAGCGGAAGGCTTCGAGGACATCACCTTTGGCATTTTGCAAAATTTTATCCAAGTCGTTAGTAGATAGTTTTTTTACAGTTTCCACAAACAATTCAAAAAACTCTTTGTTTTCTTTGATTGTTTTTGACTTCAACATCATCACCGGCTTGATGTCTTGACCAATTGCTGCAAACAACTTCCTTTTGTATTGACTCAATACCACCGTTTGTATTGCTCTGTCGATGGGCAAAAGGTCGCTTTGAACTACTTCAATGTCTTTGGAATATCCATCCTCACGAAATTTTTTGAGCGGATAATCAAATATAACTTTGTTTTCATATTTGTCCGCAATATTTCCATCCAACAAATCAGCTGTGGCAGTAAATTCGAGTAACACATTAGGTTGTGATGTTCCGTTGTCGGCATTGAAAATGCGCATCACGGTGGTTTCCCAATCATCAGAACTGTCGTCGCCAAAGTCTATTGTAGTCTGTGTATCTTTTCCTTTTTTTGTGGCAGTATTGATGTGATGCGCTTCGTCAGAAATCAACACAATTTTATGCTGCGCAAAATCGTCGTATGTCAGACTGTTTTCTTTGGGTGTGTTGAGCGAGGTATGTAATCCTTGCGTACTTGTAAGGCATAAATTAATACAACCATCCTCCACACCTTGAAAATTATCCACCATCTTGATCTCAATGCGCTTTTCTCCCATAGAAATGGCTGGAGCAAAGAGGTATTTTGGAGAAGCTTGATTCAGAAAATTATCTTTCGTCTTTTCAATAATGTTGGTACTCGGTACAAAAAATAGAAAGTTACGATACCCTTTTTCGAATAGATAGAGCATTGTACCCGCCATAATTAGCGTTTTACCACTACCTGTGGCCATGTGAAACAACAACTGCGGACGACGGTCTTTGCCGGCAAAGGCATTTTCCCAATAGGTGATAAAATATTTGAAACACTCCTCTTGGTAAGGGCGCAGCTTCATTGCCGGATTAAGTGACTGTGCAAAATAATTGGGCAGTACAGCATTTTCAATGGTTCGCTTACCAAACTCTTCTTTTAGTAAGTCCTGCAAGTTCTTGCGGAGTACTTGGGGTTGGTCGTCTTTACGCTTTGCCATAGAACTGTGCATTTAATTGTTTCTCTTCAGCAGATATTGCAAATTCCTGGTTCTCTATTTCGGAATAAGGAATATAAAGCAAGTTTTTGTCCAATGCTTCGAGTAGAAATTTCTGAGTATTTTCAACAGATAGTGCTGCAAAATCTTGGGAATTCTCGTCTATCTGACGAGGGTCTATTTTCCAACTCATAAATCCTGTTTCCTGTATTTGTTGCCAGATGATGGTCAACTCTTCTTTGTCGGTGGTATTCAATATTTTATCGGCAAAATCTTGATTTGCTTTAGCTAACTCGCAATATACAAATGAACCTCCACCTTGCCAGTTGACAGCTTTGGAAATGCCGCCTTGGTCGTAATTGGTTGTTTGATAACCTACTGCCGGTTCTGCCACAAAATCCAACTTGCCTTGTTGCGATATTTTTTCTACAATTTCAGTTTTTGTACCAATAACTTTCTTCAAACGTTCCACAGCTACCGTTTCTATATAATCCATTTGTTCAATTCCAATGTATCTGCGTCCCATTTTGTGCGCTACGGCTGCGGTGGTGCCACTGCCGAGGTGATAGTCAAGGACGATATCACCTTTTGAAGAAGATAAATCAATTATTCTTGAAATAAGTTGCTCTGGCTTCGGATTATTAAAAACACTTACTCCAAACATCTTTTTTTGATGTTGAGTTGCATTAGTAGTTGTATCAATATCATCCCAAATAGTTTTAGCGACTTTGCCTCTTTCTAATGCTTCTGAAAGAAATCTTTTTCTTTGAGGCCCTGCTTCTCCAGAAACACCAAAAATGATTCTATTGTCTTCTAATAACATTTGAAATTTTACAAAATCATTTTTCCAACTGCTATCAACATTAGGCTTGTAAACTTCACCCGTATTTGGATTTGTAATATCATATTGCTGATTCGGTCTCCAACCACCTACTTGAAATGGGTCGGCTTTCCATGGCCCTCTTATGTCATTGTCTGGATTAGAAAACCCCTCCCCATTTTCAGGTAATCTAAATTCAGTTCTATTAGTTGTATAATATCTCATACTTTTAAAATATAAAAGATTATGTGTATGGGATACAGAGATTATTGCTGTATTAGTGACCGATTTTGTAGAATTCCAAATTATATCACTTAGAAAGTTTTCTTCTCCAAAAATTTCATCACATAAAACCTTCAGATATGCTTGCTCATTATCATCACAACTAATCCAAATACTTCCAGATTCACTTAATAATTCCCTTGCTACCAACAACCTATTCTTCATAAAAGTCAACCATGAAGAATGATTAAAGCTATCATTATATTGAAATCCATCATTCCCAGTATTATACGGAGGATCAATATAAATCAGCTTCACCTGTCCAGCATAGTTCTTCTTCAAGCTATGCAAAGCCAATAGATTATTCCCTTTAATGATGAGATTATCAGATTTAGAGATAGATTTGATTTTATGCTCTCCATCCACATCAAACTTTTTGAAGTTGGTGAGCACTTTGGGTTCGGTAAGGCGGTTTATTTCGTCCGGTGCGAGTATTTCGTTCCAAAACACTTCGTTGCGTTTGGCATCTTCTTTGGTTTGTCCTCCCTCTAGTAAACAATCTTTGTAAGGCCACGACAAAACAACTTCTCTGCTCTCGGCAAGAAAATCTCCTTCGTCGGTAGTGAGTCCTATCTTGTTTTTGAAGCTTGTATAACTATCGGGCAAGAAACGTTTATTCATCACAAACTTTTGAAAGCGCACTTTGTCGAACACCAGCATCCCTTCCACATCTGTAAAGAAATTGGCTTTTAGCTTGTCGTTGCTTAGAATTAGTTTTAACAAGTCAGGACGGAGTTGTAATGCAGCTTCTACGATGCTGTTTTTAAGCATTACACCATCTTCTGAGGTGTATTGGCTGTGTTGGCGGAGCAGTTGCTCCAGCTCTTGAAAAAGGGTGAGGTTGGACATGGGATACTATATGGTGTTATTAATTTTGGTTTCTAAGAGAACTTTTACCTCTCTTAATTCTTTGGCAATCAAGTTTGAATTTTCAATCTTATCTGAATATTGTAGGTTGTCAAATAGCTCGTAATCAATGTCATTCTTTTTAATATCAATGGATTGACTTATTAATTCTTTAAGTTTTTCGATTTTTTTGCTAATCATGCTATACTCGTAATTTGAAAGCAATGTATTTTGGGTTTCTAAATTCAACTTATCAAAAAATGATTTTTCATAATTGCTATGTATTAATACCTGAATTATGAACTTAATTTTTAAATTATTGTCAACGAAACTTGACAATGCAAACATCATATTTGTATTGCTAATTAGATTTCGAGAAAATACAGCCTCCTTCTCTAGTAATAAAATTTTCTCGAGAAACAGAACATCTTGTTTATCAATGATTTTATTAAATTCAGTTTTGATATTTATTTCAGTACTTCTCAATTTTTTTTCAACATTGTTGTATTTCGTCCAACCAATTGCTCCAAATAGAATTCCCATTAAACCAATTATTACAGCAAACCAACTTATATTCGTTGCAATAATATCTGAAAAAAATGCCTCTTTAATTTTATGTTCTTTTATTGATGTCTCCAATTCGATAATCTTCAATTCTAATTGTTTATGAATTGAATCAATTTGATGGATTTGTATTTGTTCATTTTTTGCGATTAAAGAATTTCCCCTTAAAATTGTGGTTAAGAGGCAAAAAACAACTACCATTAATAATGTATAAGACTTAGTTATATGCATATCT
>CANFFA010000263.1 GCA_947445425.1 Paludibacteraceae bacterium | reverse complement strand
TAAAGAAATGCAACGATTGGAAGCCCCTAACAAAGCAATTATTTTTACCGAAAGCACTAGAACACAAATATATATATGCAATATTTTAGAAACCAGAGGGTATGCTGGTAAAGTTGTATTGTTCAACGGCTCAAACACCGACCAAAAATCACGGGAAATTTATACTGCTTGGATTGCAAAACACAAGGACACCGACAAAGTTACAGGTTCAAGAAGTGCCGATATGAGGGCGGCTTTAGTCGATTATTTCAGAGATGAAGCCACCATTATGATTGCTACCGAAGCTGCTGCCGAAGGTATCAACCTGCAATTCTGCTCCATGATTATCAATTATGATATGCCTTGGAATCCACAACGGATCGAACAGCGGATTGGACGCTGCCACCGTTACGGACAAAAATACGATGTCGTGGTTATCAACTTCTTAAATAAAGCCAATGCAGCAGATGTGCGTGTGTATGAATTGCTCCGTGATAAGTTCCAGTTATTCAATGGCGTTTTTGGTGCAAGCGATGAAGTATTGGGGAGTATTGAAAACGGTCTCGATTTTGAAAAACGGATTGCCAAAATCTATCAGGAATGTAGAACGGTGGAAGCGATTAACCGGGAGTTTGATGTTCTGAAAGACGAACTAAAAGACGATATTGAAGAAGAATACAAAAAAACGAGGCAGCAACTGTTAGAAAACTTCGATGAAGAAGTTCACGAAAAACTTCGCATTAACCTACAAGAAAGTAAAAAATACCTTTCAAAATACGAATCGTGGTTATGGAGTATTACCCAGTTTAGTCTCGATACCAATGCGGTGTTTTCAAAGGACGACCATTCATTTACGTTAATCAAAAACCCTTACCCCGAAGCAAGTATTCACCCGGGTCCATATCGGATTGGTAAAAACATAGACGATGCGAATGTGTACCGTATCGGACACCCATTGGCTCAACAAATAATTGAAGATTGTAAAAATGCCAACCTAAATGAAATTGAGTTAATTTTCGATTATACGAATACGAATATAAATATTGCAGCCATTGAAAGTTTTGTAGGCAAATCCGGATATATGACTGCTAAGATGATAAGTGTAAATTCTTTTGAGTTAGAGGAATACATTCAACTAAGTGGCGTTTCCGAAAATGGCTTGGTATTGGAAAAAGAGCATTGTGAGCGTTTCTTTTCCCTTCCGGCTTCAATAAACGAAACACAACAAATCATTCCTTCGGAATTAATTTCAATAATCGAAAATGAACTGGCTACAAAAAAAACACAGATTTTGAACGAAATAGGTGTACGTAATGGTCAATTCTTTGAAGTTGAATTAGAGAAATTAGACCTTTGGGGCGAAGATCGTCGTAATTCTCTGAAGGTAACACTCAAAGATTTAGACTCTGAAATAAAGGATCTCAAAAAACAAGCGCGTACAGCTCCCAATCTGCCTGAAAAACTAAAATTAGAAAAGGAACGTAAGAAATTAGAAAACGAAAGAGATACAGCTTGGCGTGAATACGATGGTGCAGCAAAAGAAATTGAGAAAAGCAAAGATGATTTAATTGAACAAGTTGAAAAACGTTTGAAGTTAGAAATTACCGAAGAATCTTTATTCATTTTTAAATGGCAACTAATTTAACATATTCAATTTATGAGTGATAGCAATGAATTATTAGCAAAAATTATTGATGATAAATTGAAAGCTGAGGGCTTAATCAATCCATTGGAAAAGGATTTAGTAAACAAAATGGCTAAAGGTCAATTAAAGGATGTAGATTGGAAGGTAGCTTTGGAAGAAATTATTATTAAAAACGATAATGAAAATCAATAAGTCATGATGCTTAAATCCATTTATTTAGATTCGTTTAGAGGAGCTACAAAACCTGTTACAATTGATTTTGATAGCACTAAAAAAATCACTTTAATATTTGCAGAAAATGGCAATGGTAAATCAACTATTGCTGATGCATTGGTTTGTTTGCTTACCAATGAAAAGGGTTCTATTGATGATAAATCAGGAGTAGATAATCAGTTTTTAAAATCATTGGATGCAAATACTGCAAAAATTTCGATGACTACAGATATAAATACTTATACTGCAACTATATCAGGTGCCGCTAAAGATTTCACTAAACATTTCCCTGATACAGCTCCTGATATTCGATATTTGAGAAGAACACAAATTATTTCATTATTAAATCTTAAGCCTTCCGACCGTTATGAACAACTCAAAAATTATATTGATGTTTCAGGTGTATATAAATCAGAGGAAGAGTTAAGAAAATTAGTTAGAGATATTGAAGATGACATTAATACTCTTGTGTCAGTTATTGAAAACTCAAAAACCACTTTAGAAGCTATTTGGGTAAAAGAAGATAGCCCTATGAATAATATGTTGGATTGGGCAAAGTCGGAATCAGAAAAAGATATTACTCAAGTAAAAATTGATTTAGATATTCTCAAAGGTTTATCTCAGCAGTGGAGGGAAATTGGTAAAAAGTACAACGATATTTTGCTATCAATTACCTCCGTAAATAATGCTCGTTCAAATTATAAAACAGCATTTGGTTTATTACAATCACTACAAGAACAAAATACCGTTAATAATGCAGATTTGTTAAATTTATTAGAACAAGCTAAGAAATACATTGGTAAACAGTCAGAAATTAATATTTGTCCTATTTGTTCTAGTAATATAGAACAAAATGATATAATCCTATCTTTGAATAGTCAAATTACCTCTATGAGTGCCTTAGGTAAGGCTGCTAAAAGTGTTGAGGTTGCAAAAATAGATTTTGATCGAAAAGCCGCAATAATAAATCAGCAAACAGATGTATTTAGTAATTTGTTAATTAAATACAAGGATTCTATTGGTAAATATCAGAATATCATACCTGCCATTATTCCCTTTGTTGATAGTATTAGTCTCGACAAAAAAGCAAATTATTTATGTTACCAAAATAATTTAGAACAACTTTCTATATTGGCTACCCGCATTTCTTCCTCAGAAGAGAAAAAATCAAAGACAATTATTCAACATAATTCAATATCCGAGCAGTTTAAATCAATAACTCTTAACTCAAAAAAGTTTGATTACCTAAATAGACTGTCAAAAGCTGCCAATAAAACTTTGTCAATTGTTGAAAACACAAGAAAAGAATATTACGACAATGAATTATTCTCAATATCTGGTGAAGTGGAGCGCATGTATCAACATTTACACCCACATGAAGGTTTAGGCGGCATAAAACTTTTTTTAAATCCCAAATTTAAAACTTCTCTTGAACTTCAAGCTAATTTCTATAATCAAGAGGGCATTACTCCTCAATCTGTTTATAGTGAATCTCATTTAGACACATTAGGTATTTGCATTTTCTTAGCTTTAGCAAAAAAATATAGCGATGGTAATTCAATATTAGTTTTAGATGATGTTGTAATGTCTGTTGATGAAACGCACTTAGATAAATTTATAGAGTTACTTCATGAAGAAGCAACTAACTTTGGTCAAATTATTATTACAACCCATTATCGTCCATGGAAAGATAGATATAGAACCCATAGAGCCCCAGGTGGCAAAGTTCATTTTTTAGAATTGCGCAAATGGTCAAAAGAAAATGGAATAAGAGTTCAAAATGGACGAGTTGAACTTCAAGAACTTGAATTAGCTTTAAATGATACTGCATATTTCGACAGACAAATTATTGCTAGTAAGAGCGGTATCATTCTCGAAAATCTGCTGGATTATCTATCAGACATTTATGAATATCATTTACCCAAACGCAAATCTTTAAAATACACATTGGGCGAGCTAATTGACACATTACAACCCAAATATCTTAAAAACTTAAAAACCGTTCATTTGTCAAAATCTAATGATGCTTCAGGTAACGAAAATGTTTCAGAAATAGAACATCTACTACAACCAGTTATTGACGATTTAAGGAAGCTTCTGTTTATTCGAAATCAAGTAGGTGCTCATTTTAATCTCGGTGAAGATGCCAGTGATGAAGATGTTGAATTGTTCGGAAAAAAAACTCTTGAATTAGGCAATTTGCTGGTATGCAATGATACAGGTCAATTACCATTATATAAATCAGTAGATCATTGGAAGTCAAAAAATGGCTCAATAAAACTATATCCCAGCGAGAAAATATAAAAATATGGCAACAATAGACAAACAACCTCTTACCTCAATGAACATTACAGAGGAACAATTACTAAATTTCAAACAACTTTTCCCCGAAGTATTTACCGAGGGATTGAAAGTAGATTGGGATAAACTCAAACTCACATTGGGCGAAACTGTTGACACAGGCAAAGAACGATATGGCATGAACTGGCCGGGCAAAGCCGACTGTTTTAAGACCATTCAGCAGCCAAGTATTGCCACACTTGTGCCTGCACG
>CANFFA010000262.1 GCA_947445425.1 Paludibacteraceae bacterium | reverse complement strand
GTATTCGATTCTTTTTAAATGCACGAGAGAAACCAGGTCTATGAATACATTATTTAGACGCTAAATGCCAATGTATAGTGTTGATTATAGCTATACAGTTATTTGTTTTTTAAACAAAAATAGTGTTAGTGCTGTTTAATGAAAAAAAACAGCCATTAATTCAAACTGATAATTTTATGATACAACTATTTTTATTAAAACCTTTCACAGATCCAAAAAGTGAAAACGTAGATCAACTTTACTATTGTCCACCTTGTACAACATTAACAGGCCTTTTGTCTTATTATCCTGAACTAAAAAATGACATTGATGTCGTTTATGTTGATTTTCCTAGACCAAGAAAAATTATAATTGATATTGTAGGAGAAGAAAATCAGGGTTGCCCACTTTTAGTTGTAGATAAAAGTGATGTTATCGGTCTAGACTCTAGCGATTTCAAAAGCTATAATGACAAACTTTTCATTCAATCGGTTGAACTTATATCTAAGTTCCTAACCGCTAAATTTAATATCGGTTTGTTACATTTTTAACTACGCCATTGTATATATTATTTGAAAATAGGCCAAACAATTTAATAATTGTTTGGCCTATTTTTGGTTAATTTTGAACGAATGTACAATGCTTTTTCCTTATGGGTCTTATTTCATGAGTTTAAAAGCATGCTCCCATTTATTGTCCTTGAATCCACGAATACACCACAAGACACAGAGGCTTTCTATTGCTCCACTGGATTCTATCTGCCCCATATCTTCCACTTCCCAACCGAATTGCTCCACGATTTCAGCTACCAATGCCTTGGCTTCAGTGCTGTTCCCGCAAATAAACATTGAGGGTTTAATCTCACCAAGCTTGGGTTGAAACATTAATCTACTTCCTACTGAGTTAAAGGCTTTCACGAAATTTGCTGTTGGATAAGCCGTTTGAAGTAATTGTCCTAGTGAATGGTTGGCGGCTGTGAAAAATTGAATGACACCATTGATAGCTGCTGAATCCGCTATAGGGTTTGTTGTGTCAATGATCGTTTTTCCTGAAATATCCATACCCTTAAGTACTTCAATAGCAACTGACCCTTTAACTGCCAATACAAGCAAATTACTAAACTCACAGCTTTCTGCTACTGTTCCTTTTTGAACTGATTCTAGGTCTTTTAATTTCGTGATATCTCTGGTGCCCATCATCACCGAATAACCTATTTCCAAAAAACCTTTTGCAAGTGATTTTGCTACAACGCCGCTGCCAATTATGCCTACTGTTTTCATATTGTTATTGTTAACTGAATAGAATTTGTAAATGTCTGTATATTCAAACCACTTTAATCATGCTATTGTTTTGTAATCAAAACGATGAAATGTAAATCAATGTTTAGATTCAGTAATAAAAATCATCACGACCCATTCTAAAATATAATAATTCAGAACAGATGTTTATTTTTATGTGTTAGTTCGTAGGAATTATGTCAATGTTCATACTTATTTAATTTGTAATGTGAAGCTTACTCTTAAATATCAGTTTGTTTGAACTATTTTAGTTGAAATGATGTTATAAAGGACTATTAAAGAAAAATTTCTTTAATGCTTTCATTTGAAGAAAATTTTCTCTAAATTTGCAACATAATTAGAAATCACCCGAATAATATGAAAAGTATTTACCTATCTGCAGATTATCAGCCGGTTATAGTGCAGTTTTTTGTTGCGTTATCATTTGTGGTCATCACTATGGTGGTAACTCACCTTATTGTAAGTACTCGAAAAAGGGTAAGGTCATTAAAAAAAGAGGAGAATTTTGAGTGTGGAATCGAAATTCAGGGTAACGCTCGTTTCCCTTTTTCCATTAAATACTTCTTAATTGCAATTCTATTTGTGCTTTTTGATGTAGAGGTGATCTTTTTTTACCCTTGGGCTGTTAATTTTAAAGATGCTGATTGGAATATGTTTCTAAACATGCTATTGTTTATGGGCATCTTTATTTTTGGATTTTTCTATATTTACAAAAAAGGGGCATTTGATTGGAACAAAGAGCAGGAGTAATAATACAAAAAAAAGTTACCACATAGAGCTAGAGATTTGGAATTTGATGCCACAATTAATGCAATAGATCAATATCATGAGTGAAAAAGAAAATTTTAATATAGTAGAGGCCCCAGAAGGATACAGTGCTCCAGGCTTTTTTGCAACTTCTCTGGATGCGGTAATTGGATTGGCACGTAAAAATTCTATTTGGCCTTTACCTTTTGCAACATCTTGTTGTGGAATCGAGTTTATGGCTACCATGGGCGCACATTATGACTTGGGTCGATTTGGTGCTGAACGTCTTAGCTTCTCACCCCGTCAAGCTGATTTGCTGATGGTGATGGGAACCATAGCAAAAAAAATGGCACCTGTAGTACAACAGGTCTATGAACAAATGGCGGAACCTCGCTGGGTAATTGCAGTAGGAGCTTGTGCTTCTAGTGGCGGTGTTTTTGACACTTATAGCGTATTACAGGGTATAGACAAAGTCGTACCAGTTGATGTATATGTACCAGGTTGTCCTCCACGTCCAGAACAAATTATTGACGGTTTTATGAAAATTCAGGAATTAGTGGGCAATGAAACATTGCGCCGTAGGTACAGTCCTGAATACATCGCATTACTTGAAAGTTATAATATCACGATTAACAAATAGGGAATAGAATGGAAAACAATGAATTATTTCAGGAATTGAATAATCAATTTCCAGAGGCCATCCTTTCTGAAGAGACATCTGCTGATATTTTTACCTTAGTGGTAGCTGCAGAATCTATAAAAAGTATGATTCGCTTTTTGAAAGAGAAAGAAAACTTTATTTTTCTTACTGATTTATGCGGGATTCATTATCCTGATAAAGCTTTAGAATTAGGGGTAGTTTATCATTTACATAATTTGTCTGAGAACAAAAGAATTAGACTTAAAGCTTTTGTTTCGATAGAAAAACCTGAAATTGACAGTTTAGTTGATGTTTTCTCCGCTGCAAATTGGATGGAACGTGAAACATTTGATTTCTATGGTATTGTATTTCTTGGCCACCCAAAATTGGAGAGAATTCTGAATGTTGAATACATGGATTATTTCCCTATGCGCAAAGAATACCCGCTAGAAGATGCTACCCGTACTGATAAGGACGATAGCTATTTTGGACGATAATCTGCTGATTTATGATTTCTGAGTTATAAATAAAGTTTACAATAGGTTTGTCTTTTGATTAGACCCAAGACTTTTGACAAAAAAATACAGCATGAAGACGATAAATTCCGAACACCATTTAGATTTAACCAATCAAGACGAACAGATTTACAGTACGTTAAATCTGGGCCCTACACATCCGGCTACCCATGGTATTTTTCAAAATATCTTGACCATGAACGGTGAAACCATTGTTCATGCTGAGCAAACCATTGGCTACATTCACCGTGCCTTTGAAAAAATTGCCGAACGTCGTCCCTACTACCAAATTACAACCCTAACGGATAGACTTAATTACTGCTCTTCGCCCATCAATAACATTGGTTGGCACTTAGCAGTTGAAAAACTTTTGGGTGTTGAAACGAATAAACGTATTGATTATATGCGTATTATCGTTATGGAGTTGGCACGTATTGCGGATCATATGGTTTGTAATAGTGTAATTGGTGTTGACAGTGGAGCCTTGACTGGTTTTGTCTATCTCTTTGAACAAAGAGAAATGATATACGAGATCTACGAAGAACTTTGCGGTGCCAGACTAACTACCAATTTAGGTAGAGTGGGTGGTTTTGACCGCGATTTTACACCACTTGCTATTCAGAAAATTAAAGATTTGATGATTAGCCTACCAAAAGTACTACATGAATTTGAAAACTTATTGATGCGTAATCGTATCTTTATGGATAGAACCATTGATGTTGGTGGTATTTCAGCGGAACGAGCTTTGAACTATGGCTTCACAGGACCTTGTCTTAGGGCAGCAGGGATAGATTATGATGTTCGCGTAATGGAACCTTATTCATCCTATGGTGATTTTGACTTCACCATTCCTGTGGGGCAAAATGGAGATACTTATGATAGATTTTGCGTTAGACAAACTGAAATATGGGAAAGTATTAAGTTAATAAACAATGCTTTGAATAACCTACCAGAAGGGAAATTTAATACTGAAGTTCCTGCCTTTTTTATGCCTCCAAAAGAGGAAGTGTACAGTCAAATGGAACCCTTAATTGGTCACTTTAAAATGGTAATGGGTGAAATTGATGTTCCAACGAAAGAAATTTACTCTGCTGTAGAGGGTGGTAATGGTGAACTTGGATTTTATGTAGTAGCAGACGGTGGTCGTAATCCTTATCGACTACATTTCCGTCGTCCAGGTTTTATTTATTATCAAGCATTTCCAGAAATGATTAAAGGGGCTACGCTCTCAGATGCTATTCTTACGATGAGTAGTATGAATGTAATTGC